>CAMBDR010000113.1 GCA_945864765.1 Janthinobacterium lividum
AGCGTGCGGATCGCACGCTCATGCGCCGGTGAAGCGCGTGCCGTCACCAGCGCAGTGCGGATTGGTGGTTCCCCGCTATGTCCTTTAATATTGCTTTGAATATAAGATAATGCTTTTAATAATCGCGCAAATGGCCCTTCTGGTAAGGGTTTGTTAGCGTTGTTGCGTTCATGGCTTTCAAATGCTTCAATACCCTGTTGTGCATAGATGCGCTCGCCTTCATCGGAAAACAGCACCGCATCGCCATCGAAAGCAATGCGGATTTGCTCCAGTTCTTCCATGGCATTGTCGGGTTTTTGGTACAGCAAGGCCGCTGCAACGCCAGAATTGACGGCTGCCTGCACATCATCTTCATGCAATGAGAGAAATAAGCTGACATTGAAGGCCTGTAAATAGGGGGCAAGTGGTGCGCCGCCCGACAAGACGGCGCGCGTGATGTCAAGCTGGTAGTGTTGAATCGAGTTAAAAATGCGCAGAGAGGTTTCTGAAGAATTACGCGACATGATGACGACTTCAACAAAACGCTGGTTATGTGTTAATTCATTTAATTTGAGCAGGGCGCGAACCAAGGCGAATCCCGCGCCTGGTTTCAAGATTTGATTTTCATATTCGAGTTGGTGTTGTCGGTAGGCATTCAGGCCCTGGGTGCGAAAAATCGCTTCTTCGGCCTCCAAATCGAATAAGGCACGGGAAGAGATGCCAATTACCAGTAAATTTTCGAGGGAAAAAGCCATAATGGAATAAGAAGTTGTTGTTTGGATAAAACGAGATGTTGGCTCGTGGCTTTGCTCTGATATAATGTCAGGCTATGTTAAATTTGTATGCTGCATTTCGGCAATATTATTCTGCAAGGCATGAACGGCGGCAACGATTGCATTGCAAGATTTTTTAAAGGTTTTGACTTCAATGAGCATTATTCCAGTAATTTTATCGGGTGGCGTGGGCGCGCGTTTGTGGCCAGTATCGCGGGAACTGCATCCCAAGCCCTTCATGCAATTGGCAGATGGACAGAGTTTATTGCAAAAAGCCTTTGTGCGGGCAGCAAAATTGCCCAATGTGGTGGATATTTTGACGGTTACCAATCGCGAGTTGTATTTTAAGACTGAAGATGAATATCGTTCGGTCAATCCTCAAGCCATTCCAACCTCGTATATTTTAGAGCCGTTTGGGCGCAATACCGCACCGGCGATGGCCATGGCAGCCTTGGCAGTGGTGGAAATGTATGGCGACGAGGCGCAATTATTGGTCTTGCCCGCCGACCATTTGATTTCCAATTTCGAAGCCTTTAGCCAGGCCGTGGCGCGCGCCAGCCAATTGGCCAAAGAGGGCATGTTGGTGACGTTTGGAATTAAACCGGGTCACGCGGAAACCGGTTTTGGCTATATCGAGGCAGACGGTGAGCGGGTCAAACGCTTTGTCGAAAAGCCATCGCTCGAAAAAGCCACCGAATATTTGGCTGGCGGCAATTATTTGTGGAATGCTGGCATGTTTTGCTTTCAGGCCAAGGTGTTTCTGGCCGAAATGGCCTTGCATGCACCGGAGGTGATGGAAGCAGTACGCGCCTGTTTCACCCAATCCGAGCGTGCCAGCAAAAAAACAGCGCTGCAAATCGAACTCAATGCCAACCAATTTCGTCAGGTGCCGGATATTTCGATTGATTATGCCTTGATGGAGCGTTCATCCAAAGTGGCCGTGGTGGCTTGCGATATTGGTTGGAGTGATATCGGCTCATGGGGCGCGATGAGCGAGCTGGTGGAAGTGGATGAGCATGGTAATGGTGCCATCGGCGAAGTGGTGATGCTCGATAGCAGTGGTTGTTATGTGCAAAGCAGCGAGCGGTTGGTTTGTGCTGTTGGCATCAAAAATCAAATCATTGTGGATACGCCGGACGCTTTATTGATTGTTGACCGTTCGCGCGTACAGGATGTGAAAGCGGTGGTGGGGCAACTCAAAGCGCGTGCCCACGATGCCTACAAAACCCATCGCCTGGTGCATCGGCCCTGGGGCACTTATGCGGTGATTGAAGAAGGCCCACGCTTTAAAATCAAGCGTATCGAAGTCAAGCAAGGCGCTTCTTTGTCCTTGCAAATGCATTATCACCGCAGCGAGCATTGGATTGTTGTGAGTGGCGTGGCAAAAGTGACCAATGGCGAACGCGAGTTTCTGGTGCAAACCAATGAATCGACCTTTATTCCGGCGGGTCACAAGCATCGCTTACAAAACCCCGGTGTCACCAATCTGGTGATGATTGAAGTGCAAAGCGGGGAATATTTGGGTGAAGACGATATCGTGCGCTTTGAAGACCATTATGGGCGTGCTTGAGTGCTTAAGCGTACCATAAGCCAGATTCGGGCAGATATATTTTAAGAAATTCGATTTACGTAATTTGGTTTGAAAAATTTATTCTAAGCAATTTAATTATGGTGTATTGATGATGAAAATGAAAAGAGCGCTGATAACGGGCATCACTGGGCAAGATGGCGCTTATTTGGCACAATTATTGTTGGAAAAGGGCTACCAGGTGTTTGGCACCTATCGTCGCTCCAGTACCGTCAATTTTTGGCGCATTGAAGAATTGGGTATTGCCAAGCATGCCAATTTGTCTTTGGTGGAATATGATTTGACCGATTTGGGCTCCAGTATCCGTTTGCTGCAGCAATGCCAGCCCGATGAATTATATAATCTGGCAGCGCAAAGTTTTGTTGGAGTATCGTTCGATCAACCCGTCACCACCGCCAATATTACCGGCATTGGCCCGGTACATTTGTTGGAAGCGATTCGCATCGTGAATCCGGCGATACGCTTTTATCAAGCCTCCACCTCAGAAATGTTTGGTAAAGTTCAGTCGATTCCGCAGACCGAAGCCACGTCATTTTATCCGCGTAGCCCGTATGGCATTGCCAAGTTATATGCGCATTGGATGACGGTGAATTACCGGGAATCGTATAACTTGTTTGCCTCCAGCGGCATCTTGTTTAATCATGAATCGCCCTTGCGCGGCCAGGAATTTGTGACCCGTAAAATTACCGATAGCGTGGCCAAGATGGAGCTGGGTTTGCTCGACGTTTTGGAATTGGGTAATCTCGATGCCAAGCGCGATTGGGGTTTTGCCAAGGAATACGTTGAAGGCATGTGGCGCATGTTGCAGGCAGAGCGGCCCGATACCTATGTGCTGGCCACCAATCGTACCGAAACCGTGCGTGATTTTGTCAGCATGGCGTTTAAGGCGGTGGATCGGGTGATTGAATGGCAGGGCAGTGGCGACCAAGAGCGTGGGCATTGCGTCAAGAGCGGCAAATTGGTGGTGCAAGTGAATCCGCGCTTTTATCGTCCGGCAGAGGTTGAATTATTGATTGGCGATGCCAGTAAAGCCAAGGCAGAACTGGGTTGGCAGGCGCAAACCAGCTTGGAGCAGTTGTGCCAAATGATGGTGCACGCCGATTTGCAGCGTAATCGGCGCGGCGCGTCATTCTAGGGCGAATCCTATGTCACAACCGACTGAGATGCAGAGTAACCTTGCGCCCGGCGTATCACGCAGGGTGCTGCTCACGGGCATTCACGGCTTTACCGGGCGCTACCTGGCACAAACCCTGCGCGCCAGTGGGCATAGCGTGTTTGGCATCGTGCAGGGAGACGCCAGCGGGCCGGGTGAAATTCAGGCCGATCTGTTGGATTTGGATGCGGTCAACCGTGCAGTCGAGCAAGTGAAGCCGGAATGGGTGGTGCATTTGGCGGCAATTGCTTTTGTCGCGCATAACGATGCGAATGCTATGTATCGCACCAATGTGGTGGGTACGCGCAATTTGTTGCAGGCACTCGCCAATGCTTCGGTGGCACCAAGGGCAGTGCTTTTGGCCAGCAGTGCCAATATCTATGGCAATACGCTGGTGCATCCGATTACCGAGCAGGTGCCAGCCGCGCCGGCCAATGATTATGCGGTGAGTAAGCTGGCGATGGAATATATGGCGCGGCTCTGGTTTGATCGCCTGCCCATTACCCTGGTGCGTCCGTTTAACTATACCGGGGTCGGGCAGAGTGAAAACTTCCTGCTGCCCAAAATTGTCAATCATTATCGCCGTAAGGCCAAGGTAATCGAACTGGGTAACCTGGATGTGGCGCGTGATTTTTCCGATGTGCGCCATGTGGTTCAGGTTTATCAGCGCTTGCTCGAACTGGCATTGGCGGGCGAGACCTTGAATATTTGCTCGGGACAAGCGTATTCCCTGGCCCAGGTATTGGATTTGATGTCTGACATTGCAGGGTATGCGCTGGACGTGAAGGTCAATCCGGCCTTCGTGCGCGCCAACGAAGTCAAGTCTTTGGTCGGCAGTAATGCGCGTTTGCTGGAAAAAATGGGTCAGTTACCAGCAGCGTCGGAAGCGAACTTTCAGCCAAGTCTGCAAGAAACCCTGCGCTGGATGTGGCAAGCATGAGTCAACTCAATGTCGGCCTCTCCACCACCATGATCGAACCAATTTTTACACAGGGGCGGCTCGATGGCATTGGCGTCTATACCCAGGCCTTGCAACGCTATTTACCTGCCTCCGGTTGTTCGGTGCAAGGCTTTTTGTTTCCTGCTTTATCTTCACCGCGAGGCCAAGGCTTCAGTGCCGGGCGTGCCTTGCCTTATCCCTATGAAGTGACGGCCATGTTGGATTGGGCCAGCCCGTGTGCCATGCCGATGGATATCTTCCATGCCACCGATTACCGCATTGTGCGTATGGATTGCCCGGTTATCGCGACCCTGCATGATGCGGTGCCGATTAAATTTCCGCAATGGGTGACCCCGCGTTTGCGCGGTTTAAAAAATTGGGCGCAAAAAAAGGCGGCGGGTAAAGCAGATCGGGTGATTGCACTCTCTCATTACGCGGTGACCGAATTGGTGGAGTGTTTTGGCGTGCAGCCAGACAAAATCAGCGTGGTTTATTGCGGTGTGGATGAGCATTGGCGCGAACCGGTGGCCGATGATGCGGTAGCGGCGACGCTGGCCGAATTTGGTTTGCAGCCGGGCTATTTTTTATTTGTTGGCACCTTGCAGCCGCGTAAAAATGTCGAACGAATTTTACAGGCGTTTCTTGGCTTGCCCACACCTGTGCGCAAGCAACATCCTTTAGTGATTGTTGGTAGGAATGGGTGGCAATGTGATGCGCTGTTGCAGCAAATTCAGGCGGCGCAGCAGCAGGGCGAGCCGGTATTTTGGCTCAATCAGGTGAAGCAACAAACCACCTTACGGCATTTGTATGCAGGGGCGGGGGTGTTTGTGTTCCCGTCTTTGTATGAAGGTTTTGGTATTCCCGTGCTCGAAGCCTTCGCCGCCAAAGTGCCGGTGATTACTGCCAATACCACTTCCTTGCCGGAAGTATCGCAAGGCGCGGCGCTGGAGGTAGACCCGCTCTCGCTCGATGAAATTCGCACTGCCATGCAGCGTCTGGTGCAAGATGAAAGCTTGCGCCAGCGTTGTATTGAAGCAGGTTGGCAGCGGGTTGAAAAACTGACTTGGCAAGCGACTGCCGAGCAAACTGCGGCGGTGTATCGCGCTGCTTTGGCGGAGCGATAAAATGCGGGTACTCCATTTTTTTAAAACCTATTATCCCGATTCTCTGGGCGGGATTGAGCAAGTGATCCGGCAAATGTGTGCCAGCACCTCTCAGCTCGGGGTCGAAAATGAAGTGCTCACCCTGACCCGGGACCGGCATAATGCACTGCTGCATTTTGAAGGCCATGTGGTGCGCCGGGCGCGGCTGGATTTTGAAATCGCCTCGACCGGTTTTTCTTTGGGGGCGATTGGGCAATTAAGTAGTCTGGCCAAGCAGTTTGATGTGATTCACTACCATTTCCCCTGGCCTTTTATGGATTTGGCGCATTTTCTGGCGCGGGTAAAAAAACCCTCGGTGGTCACCTATCATTCCGATATCGTGCGGCAAAAGCATTTGATGAAAGTCTATCAACCGCTCAAAAAACGCTTTTTGAACAGTATTGATCACATCGTTGCGACCTCGCCCAATTATTTGGCATCGAGCCCGGTGTTGGATAAGTATCGTCATAAAACCTCGGTCATTACTTATGGCCTGGATAAATCGATTTATCCACAGCCGACGCCAGAATTGTTGGCGCAATGGCGGCAGCGTTGTGGCGAGCGGTTTTTTCTGTTTGTGGGCGTCTTGCGCTATTACAAGGGTTTGCACATCTTGCTGGACGCCATGCACAATTGCACTTATCCGGTGGTGATTGTTGGTGCTGGCCCGATTGAGCAAGAGTTGAAAGCCCATGCCCAGCGTTTGGGTTTGCAGCATGTGCAGTTTCTTGGCGCATTGCCGGAAATCGACAAAGTGGCTTTGCTGCAATTATGCTATGCGGTGGCATTTCCTTCGCATTTGCGCTCGGAAGCGTTCGGCATTTCATTGCTGGAAGGTGCCATGTATGGCAAACCGATGATATCGAGTGAAATTGGCACCGGCACCAGTTACATCAATAGTGATGGCGAAACCGGTATTGTGGTGCCACCGAGTGATCCGCTGGCCTTGCGCGGGGCCATGCAAACCCTGTGGGATCAGCCAGAACTGGCAGCGCAAATGGGCCGCCAGGCAGAGCTGCGCTATTTGGAATTATTTACTGCCGATAAAATGGCTCAGCGCTATGTTGCGCTATATCATGACATAAAAAAATCGGCATAAAAAAATCGGCACCTCGGGTGCCGACATCTTGAGTCTTTCTTCAATTCATGCAGCTTTAACTCATGCAGTTTCATTAATGGTGCGGCCAATGGTTTGACCTTGTGCATTCAAGGTCGGCTGGGCTGCTTGCACGCGTTGGGTTTGTTGTACATCGTTATTGTTCGTTTCTTTAGGGAAATTGGCATTGGCCACGCTGACGCGTTTGGTTTCCGAAGCCTCGCTGGATTGACTGGCTTGGCGCAAAGATTGCGTGCTGGGTGCGCTTACCGTTGCAGCGGTTGCGCTGGATGAAACGGCATTAATGGGCATGATGATACCTTTTGAAAAGGGTTGGGGGGCGAGCGGGCGAATTTCCCGGTGTCGAGGTATTTAACGGCAGTAATTTAGAGAGCTGAAGGGGCGTTTACAAAAATAGTTTACACGTAGCAGAAGTGATTTCTTTATGGAAATGTTTAATCCATAACAAAATAAATAGTATTGTTTATTTTGTTGATTTTCTTGGTGTTTTAAGATTCGTATTGTATGATTAACGAATCAAGCAATGTTTGAAGCTTTAATGATGTGAAAATAATTGTTATTGCGCATCAATTCGTTTGATTTTTAAGTTCGAACCGGACTTAATTACACTATTAAAATAAATACTTATTGGAGAATCCCTATGAAATTCCGCACTACAATTCTGGCAGCATCGTTGGCCCTTATCGCCGCATCCGGTTTCGCTACTGAAACCATCAGCCTGGCACCGCAGCAATCAAGTGCACTGGTAGCGCAATTGACGGCAAAGAGTAATTTGGGTCAGGCTCATGGCTTGCAAATAACCATGCAGCATCCTGGTGCTGACGGTCAGCTCATTCACCGCATGGCGCATACGTTTAACAATGTGCGCATTTGGGGTTCTGAATCGGTCGTGGTGACCAATGGCGCGGGTAAAGTGGTTAGTGAGTCGCTTGACGACAAGCGTCAAGGTTTGGTGCTCAACCCTGGCCTCGGGCGTGCGGCCCATGAATTGAGCGTTACACCAAAACTGTCGGCCAGCGATGTCATCAACCGCATGGTGCAAGGTTTTGCCGGTGTTCAAACCACCCCGGCCGAGGCTGAGTTGATTGTTTATCCTCTGCTTAAATCGCAACGCATCGCAGCGGCCAAAAACAAATCGGAAGCCGAATTGAATGCGTTCGATCTGGAAGACGTGGTAACCGGCTATCAATTGGCTTGGCTGGTGCAAACCCGCATCAATGTCGGTGGCAAGTTGCAATATCTTGACACTATCGTCAACGCCAATGACGGCAGCATTTTGAAGCAATGGGACGCCTTGCAAACCGTGGCAGGCACGGGCAAGAGCCAATATTCCGGCACCGTGCCAGTGGAAACCACTTTGAGCGGTGGCGTCTACAAAATGATCGATAGCACCCGTGGTGTGGGTGGCAAGTTTGGCGGTACGGCCATTACCAACTTAAACCACGCCAATTCCGGCCCCGGCACCGTGTACAGTTCCAGAGTTAACACCTGGGGTGATGGCCTGAACTACAACGGCGGCAGCACCACCAGCGCCAACGGCCAAACGGCAGCGGTTGATTCAATGTGGGGCTTGCGCAATACCTATGACATGTTGAAAAACACGCTCGGTTGGAAGAGCCTGGATGGTAAAAACACGGCCAGCTATATCGGCGTGCATCACAACACGGCGGAAGACAATGCCTTCTACGACGGTACTTGCAAGTGCATGTATATTGGCGATGGTGGTTCCGGCTTCAAGCAACTGGGTTGGTTGGATGTGATCGGCCACGAAATGGGCCATGGCGTGACCGCAGCGACTTCGAATTTAACCTATAGCGGTGAATCGGGTGGCTTGAATGAATCCGCATCGGACATTACCGGTGAAATGGTGGAAGCCTATGCCAAGGGCGGTGGTAAGGGTGCCGTCATTCCGTCCACGGGCAATGATTGGCTGGTGGGCAAGGAAATCAGCAAATCTGGCAACCCACTGCGCTATATGCACAAACCATCCAAAGACGGCCGTAGCCCGGACGCCTGGTCGAGCAGCATTGGTGGTTTGAATGTGCATTACAGCAGCGGCCCGAACAACCGCATGTTCTACTTTTTGGCCAAGGGTTCCAACGCGACCACCACCAGTGACTATTACAGCAAATACCTGACTCAGGCACCTAAGGCGATGGTGGGTATTGGCAGTGACAAAGCGTACCGCATCTGGTTCCGCGCCTTGACCACCAAGTTCACCAGCGGCACCAACTATGCTTCGGCACAGCAAAAAATGGTGCAGGCGGCAACCGATTTGTACGGTGCCACCAGTAAGGAAGTGATTGCGGTGAAACGTGCGTATGCGGCGATTAATGTGGGTGCTGACGTGACGGGTGGTTAAGCGCTTGCTTAATAGCTTGCTTATTAGCATGCTTATGCGCTTGGTTCATTGCAAGCGTTTGTATTATTGATTTGAAGCGATGATGTTTTTGAACCGCCAACGGTGCGTGCTGTTGGCGGTTTTTTTATGGGGGGTTGAAAAAAATTGACCAACTACACTCTGCAACCCTACTTCGCAACCCGCACCATCAACGGCACATTACACAACTCCAAATAATTCGCCTGCACC
>CAMBDR010000114.1 GCA_945864765.1 Janthinobacterium lividum
TTCAGCGGCAAGTGATTTTTCACTTCATTTTGCAAGTTTTCCAGTTGAAAACGCAGTGTGGCGGAAACCGGCACCACCGCCACAAATGGGTGGAGCGCGGCCACTTGCTGGGCAAAAGGCATCAGTTTGGCTTTGTCCTTGACCCGATCTGCTTTATTAATCACCAAGATACAGGGCACACTTTTGGGTATGAGGTCGATCACCTGTTGATCAGCTTCGCCAAAAGTGCCCGCTTCCACCACAAACAAAATCGCATCCGATGCCAGCAAGGTATTGGCGACGGTTTTATTGAGCTTTTTGTTCAGTGCATTATTATGCTTGGTTTGAAAACCGGGCGTATCGACATAAATAAACTGGGCATCTGCCAGCGTTTGAATGCCGGTAATACGGTGGCGTGTGGTTTGTGCCTTGCGCGAGGTAATACTCACCTTGGCCCCGATCAACTCATTCATCAACGTCGATTTTCCGACGTTAGGACGCCCAATAATGGCAATATAGCCACAGCGAAATTGGGTCAGGTCAAGGGTGATATCAGTCATGGGTATCCGTCAAGGGTGCTGCAAATAATAGTTGTTGGTTATGATCCGGCACAAGCGACTCATCGGCGTGCGAGTCTGCAACCGCACTTGCGGCCGCATCTCGCTGTATTGTGGCGATGCCCAGCTTGAGCTGGGTGGCGCGCGGCTTGGCCTTGCGCTTGGCAAGCGGACCTTTTTGCAGCGCCAACTGCACGGCATCCAGTGCCAATTTGGCGGCCGCCTGCTCGCCCACCCGGCGGCTAGCACCACGGCCAAAGACATGAATATCGAGCTTGGGCACCAAACACTCAATCTCAAATTCCTGGTTATGCGCGGCACCATGGGTTGCCACCACATTGTATTGCGGCAGTGGAATCTTCCGGCTTTGCAAATATTCTTGCAGCAGCGTTTTGGCGTCCTTGCCCAAGGTTTCCGGATCAACGCTATTGAGCAAAGGAATGTAGGCGGCGCGAATCACGCTGCTGGCAGCCTCGAACCCGCCATCCAAAAAAACTGCGCCAAAGAGGGCTTCCAGGGTATCAGCCAAAATCGAGGGACGGCGAAACCCGCCTGACTTCAACTCACCTTCACCCAGACGCAGAAAATGGGATAATTCCATGCGCTGGGCAATTTCAAACAGGGTTTGTTGCTTGACCAAATTGGCACGTAAGCGTGATAAATCACCTTCGTCAATACCTTGGTAGCGTTCATACAACAAAGCCGCAACCACGCAATTTAAAATCGAATCGCCCAAAAACTCCAGCCTCTCGTTATGCGAACTACCATGGCTGCGATGCGTCAACGCTTGCTGCAATAATGCAGCATCATTGAAGCGATAGCCCAAGCGGGTTTGCAATAACATCAGGTCCATAGGCCATTATTCTTTGAGCTTCTTCATTACGCCGGGAGGTGCGTCGGGTGCGGTCGAGCCTTTGTAGTCCATCACGATACTCATCGGGCCGGCAATATGAATTTTCTTTTCATACGCAAAACTGACTTGAAATATTCCGTTCTCTTTGGTGATTTCAAGATCCGCAGGTTTGACCGACTCAATATAGGCGACGGCAGCTTGCTTGGCAAATGAAGTTTGAATTTCATGCACCGACCCGCCCACTTCTTTGGCTTTCACAATAGCGGTCATTATCGAACGATATTCGGAATAGGTCGGTAACACTTGTGCGGCCAACAAACCCACAAAACCTAGCAACATCAGGATGGTAATCAAACCAAATAACGATACCCCGCGTTGTTGCCTCAAAAACACTCGTTTCATTGTAGTCCCCTTATTGAATGCTGCCGATTCGTTTAAAGTCCCAAAAATGCATCCATATCGCAAACGCTTTGCCGACAATGTTTTTATTCGGCACGAAACCCCAATAGCGACTATCCGCACTATTGTCACGATTATCACCCATCATAAAATAGTTTCCAGGTGGCACAACACAAGTAAAACCATCGCCATTCTCATCATACTGACAATTTTCACGCCCGGGAAATCCTCTGACACCGCCCAGTGAAACCGACTGCGCACGTTCCCGATTTAATATTTTATGCGATACACCGGTCAAATCCTCCACAAATTGCTTGGAGTAAAGATCATTCGGGTCTGCCGCCAAACTGATATCATTCAAATAGTCAGGCATGGTTTGATAGGCCAATGGCTTGCCATTAACCGTCAAGCGTTTGCCATGATAATCAATTTTATCACCCGGCACGCCAACCACACGTTTAATGTAATCCGTTGAATTATCAACCGGGTATTTAAACACCATCACATCGCCACGCTTCGGATCGTTCACATCAATAATTTTTTTATTGATAATTGGCAAACGGATACCGTAGGTGAATTTATTCACTAAAATCAAATCCCCTACCAATAAAGTGGGCACCATCGATTCCGACGGAATTTTAAATGGTTCGAACAAAAACGAACGCAAGAAAAACACCAAGGCAATGACAGGAAAGAAACTGCCGGAATACTCGATCCAGGTTGGCTGCTGCAAAAGGCGCGCCTCCAACACATCACGCTCACCTTGATCAAGCTTCAAGCCTTCTTCGGTCAAACGCTTGCGGCGTGCATCGTATTCACCCAAGGCCAAATCGGCGGCAGCGCGCCGTTGTTTGCCCCAATAAAAGGTATCCAAACACCAGATAATCCCCGTGACGACCATCAATACAAACAAAATGAGCGAAAAACTACCCAAGACTACCTGAAAAAAATCACTGGAAGAATTCATTATTCAGTTCACTTATCATCAACTTGTAAAATTGCCAAAAATGCCTCTTGCGGGATTTCCACCGATCCGACCTGTTTCATCCGCTTTTTACCCGCTTTTTGCTTTTCCAACAGCTTTTTCTTACGGCTAATATCACCACCATAGCATTTTGCCAATACATTTTTACGCAGCGCTTTCACATTTTCGCGCGAAATAATATTCGAACCAATCGCCGCCTGAATCGCCACATCAAACATTTGGCGGGGAATCAACTCACGCATCTTGGCAGCCACCTGACGGCCACGGAACTGCGAATTGCTGCGGTGTACGATAATGGCCAAAGCATCGACTTTCTCGCTATTGATCAACATATCGACTTTGACCACATCTGCCGCACGGTATTCTTTAAACTCATAGTCCATTGAAGCATAACCACGCGAAGTCGATTTCAACTTATCAAAGAAGTCGAGCACGATTTCAGCCATCGGGATTTCATACACCAATTTCACTTGCCGCCCATGGTAACTCATATCAAGTTGCACCCCACGCTTTTGAATACACAGCGTGATGACCGAGCCAACGTATTCTTGCGGCATGTATAAATTGATCGTGACGATGGGTTCGCGCACCTCTTCGATGCGGGAAGGATCGGGCATTTTGGAAGGATTATCGACCCGGATGACCGAACCGTCACCCAATTCAACTTCATACACCACCGTGGGCGCAGTGGTGATGAGATCCATATCGAACTCACGTTCCAGCCGCTCTTGCACAATTTCCATATGCAACAAACCCAAGAAACCACAGCGAAAACCAAAGCCCAGGGCTTGTGACACTTCCGGCTCGTATTGCAGGGCCGCGTCGTTGAGTTTTAATTTTTCCAGCGAATCACGCAAGGCGTCGTATTGATTCGATTCGACCGGGAATAAACCAGCAAACACTTGCGGTTGCACCTCTTTAAATCCGGGCAAGGGCGCGGCAGCCGGGCGATTGACCAGGGTAATCGTGTCGCCCACCTTGGCGGATTTCAATTCTTTAATACCCGCAATAATGAAACCCACTTCACCAGCATTCAAGCTTTCGCGATTCACCGATTTGGGGGTAAAGACACCGACACTCTCAACCTGATGCTGCGCTTGGGTCGCCATGAACAAGATTTTATCTTTCGAGCGCACCCGCCCATTCTTTACCCGTACCAACATGACCACGCCGACGTAGTTGTCAAACCATGAATCGATGATCAAGGCTTGTAAGGGCGCATCCGGATCACCCACCGGTGGTGGTACTTTGGCGATCAGGGCTTCCAGCACGTCTTCCACACCCAAACCGGTTTTGGCCGAACAATGCACGGCGTCGCTGGCATGGATGCCGATCACATCTTCAATTTCGGCAATCGCATTGGGTGGATCAGCATTGGGTAAATCGATTTTATTGAGTACGGGCACCACTTCCACGCCCAAATCCAGCGCAGTGTAGCAATTTGCGACCGTTTGTGCTTCTACCCCTTGTGAAGCATCAACCACCAGCAGTGCGCCTTCGCAAGCAGAGAGTGAACGGCTGACTTCATAACTGAAATCGACATGGCCTGGGGTATCAATTAAATTGAGATAATAGATTTGGCCATCGCGTGCCTGATATTTTAAGGCGGCCGTTTGCGCTTTGATGGTGATGCCGCGTTCGCGCTCCAAATCCATGGAATCGAGTACTTGCGCTTCCATCTCACGATCCGACAAGCCACCGCATAACTGAATGATGCGATCAGCCAGCGTCGATTTACCGTGATCAATATGCGCGATGATGGAGAAATTACGTAGGTTTTTCATTGATAGATTTTAAATGGCGGTGCCCACAATAACAAAAAGGCGCTCCGGGCGAGCGCCTGATGACACGGCAATCATTTTACCGGATTTTGACTCGAAAAGCCCGTGTTATCGCAGGATCAAAGCGCTGCTTGCGTAAAAAAAGCCTGCAAACGCGCGGCATCGAGGAAATAATGACATATTTCTTGCCATGGAGCACGCTCATCAATGCGCGCCAGAAGCACTGGCACCAATTCATCGTATTGGTTCAAGGCTTCTGGTTCGGTATCCACATCGCGCACATAGAGGGAAAATGCATGGCCTGGATGTTGACCCTGCCAAGCCTGCAGGGCCAGCTCCATATCATGGCATAAATGACAATACGAGCGCGAATACAGCAACAACTCCATGGCTATTGGGCACTTGGCTTGAGTGTCACAAACTGGGTTTGCTCACCGCGCCGCACCAGCAACGCCACGGTTTTCTTGGCATCCAACTTGGCCACCACGGCGGCAAACTGCTTGGCATCTTTCACTTCAGAGACATTAACCTGGGTGATCACATCGCCCGCCCGGATGCCTGCGCGCGCACTCACGCCATCAACCGCGTCCACTACGACACCGCCGGACAATTTCAAATCGCGTTTTTGTGCTTCACTCAAATCGCTGACCGTTAAACCCAATGCATTGGCAGCACTCTCTTGCTTGGATTTTTTATCATCCTTGCGCGCCACTTTATCGCCTTCCATTTCAACCACGGTCAAGCTTAAATCTTTGTTCGCACCTTTGCGCCACACCGTCACGGTGGAACGTGTTCCGGGTTTGGTGCCTGCCACGGCACGACTTAAGTCGGTTGCTTTTTCAATCGCCTGGCCATTAAATTTGAGGACCACATCGCCCGCTTCAATGCCCGCTTTCTCAGCAGGGGCACCCGCCTCCACCCGTCCCACCAACGCGCCACGCGGCTTACCCAAACCAATCGATTCGGCCACTTCTTTATTGACATCACCAATCTCCACGCCCAAACGCCCGCGCGAAACTTTGCCGGTAGAGCGCAATTGATCGGCCACCCGCACCGCTTCTTCAATCGGAATTGCCAGTGAAATCCCCTGATAACCGCCGGAGCGACTCAGAATTTGTGAGTTAATGCCAATCACTTCGCCGCGCATATTAATCAGGGGGCCGCCCGAATTGCCGGGGTTGACCGCCACATCGGTTTGAATAAAGGGCAGCAAGCCACCTGTTTCACGGGCTTTGGCCGAAATAATGCCTGCGGTAACGGTATTTTCCAGATCAAACGGCGAACCAATCGCAATCACCCATTCGCCGACACGGCTTTTGCCGGAGTCACCCAGGGTTAAACGCGGCAAACTACCGGCGTCAATTTTAATCACGGCCACATCGGTACGGCGATCAGTTCCGATAATTTTGGCTTTAAATTCACGCTTGTCGGTGAGCTTGACATAGACTTCATCGGCCCCATCAACCACATGCGCATTGGTCAAAATAAAGCCATCGGTTGAAATGATAAAGCCCGAGCCCACACCACGGGGAAATTCCTCTTCTTGCTCTTTAGGTGCCTGGTTGCGGTGCTTTTTGGGGTTCGGTTGATTCGGCTGCGGCTGGCGCGGCGCTGGTACACCAAAAAAGCGACGAAAAAAGTCTTGTGCATCGTCATCCTCGCCAAGACCAGGAAAGCCAGGAAAGCCCGATGCATTGGGCTGGGTATGCACGGTGGTGCGAATATTGACGACGCCCGGGCCAGATTTTTCGACCAATTCGGCAAAATCGGGCAAACCTACGCCAGTTCCAGCATAGGCGGGAGTCACCCCGCCAACCATTGCGGGAGCAAAGAAGCACCCCGCCACACTCAGCGTGATGGCCGCCAGCGTATTGCTCAGAGAAGAGTTTCTTGTTTTCATAGGAGTATTCACATTATTTAGGTTTATATTCAATCGAATTGGCAAGTTGTTTAATGGCTGCTGCCGGTACTTCACCCACCACCGTAAGCCACGACTCGCCTTGCCGCTTACTGATGATGTTTCTCGCGCCCAGTTGGACATTGATTTCGCTTCGATTGGGTGTCGCATCTTCAACAAATACGGAAATGCTGGCCAGGCCATCAGAAAAGACCATTTGCACCGCCTGGTGCTGAGCTGCTGCCGATTCGTTTAATTTGCGTCGAATTTCGCGCACTTTTTTAAATCCCGGCGGCAACCACTTCACTTGCCAACCCATGGCCTGGGTTTGGTTAATCGATACATGTTCAACCCGCCAGCCCTGGGTGTTGGCAACACTGGGTTTAACACGGGCCTTATCAATGCCGCCAATCGTCAGTTCGGTAAACGCAATTTGCTCCAGGACTTCATTACGCTCGTTAATGGTTTGCGCCAACAACAACAAACCCGTATCCAGTTCGGCACAGAGCCGATAGCCATAGCGCAAATTGTCTTTCGGTGCCAACACCAGGCCGTGGCAGTTATACCCGGCTACCCGCCCAGGCTCGCTATTACGCAAATGATAGTTACTGGCCTGATCGGCAAAATTAGCGGGAAGCTTGGTGCCAAACAATTCTTCCTGGTTGACCTTTTTTTCCACCACCATGACCCTGGCTTCCGGAATATAGCAAATCACTTCCTCATTCACCCAAACATATTCCCGTAATTTACCATCCAGGTTTTGCAATTTTTGCAAATTGTTTTTACCATCACGAATATGACTGATGCGGGAAGCGCCGACCTGATTGGCAGCCTGATAGACAAATGTTCCTTCATAATTGACATTGCGCGCCGCCGCCTGGATTTTTTTCAACCACGCGGTCGCCTCACGTTGCTCAACCAGAGGATCGATTTCAGCAACGATGGCAAAACCAGGCATTGCCAAACTCAAGCCAAAGCAAAAAATCAGGGGAGTGAGCAAAAACTGCTGCTTCATGCCTATTTATCCGTACCAGTTTTTTTCATTGTAGTAGGGCGTGCATACTCTACCGAGCTATACACCGAAGGCGAGAATCGTTGATGTGCCGCCAAATATTGTTCGATGTCTGGATCACGCAGTACTTCAACGCCTTTTCGTGAAATAACGCTGGGCGGCTTGGTCGCCAAACCATTGGTCGCAGCAACAGTCGTAATCGCTTGCCCGGCACTGGCATTGACATTGAGTCGGGCCACGCTATTAGCATTCGACAAGTCGTTGGGCGTATGGGCAATATTAACGACCACCAACAAGCCAGCCGCCACTGCCATACCGGACCACAGGCGTTGCCGCCAATGTTTATGCTCTACCTGTGAGGTTTTTTCTTCATTTCGAACGGGAAGCAAATAATGCGGTTCCGCTGCCAGCTTTTGCGCCATTTTACTGGAGAAATCCGCACTCAATTGAATCGCCAATTCGTCAGAACGTAAAACATCGCCGATTTGGTGGTAAAGATCCCAATCTGCTTGTCCTTGCTCGCTTTCCAAGGCGAGCAAGATGTCCTGGAATTCACTGTCTGATAATTCACCGTCAAGGGCAATCGAAATTTTCTCTTGATTTTTCTGTTGATTCATCTGCGTCGCATCCATATCATTTCCGTTACAAGCTTGCATTCATTACCCATGCCTACCATCGCTGGTCAGCGCCCATATTTAGCAACGGCCGCAATTTGGCCGCAATGGCTTCACGCGCCCGAAAGATCCGGCTGCGCACAGTACCAATTGGACAACCCATCATCTCGGCAATTTCATCGTAACTCAAACTTTCAACCTCACGCAAGGTAATGGCCGTGCGCAATTCTTCGGTTAAACCTTCCATTGCCAAATTCACGGTGGCCGCGATCTGCTTGGTGGCCAGAATCGATTCGGGCGTATTATTGTCACGCAAAGATTCGCCTTCTGCCCAATTCTCCGCTTCCTCCGGGTCTTCATCGTAAGCCGCCATCGGTTGATTTTTACGCTGAACCAAATGGTTTTTCGCCGTATTGACACCGATTCGATACAGCCAGGTATAAAACGCAGCGTCACCCCGAAACTGCGGCAACGCACGGTAAGCCCGAATAAAGGCTTCCTGTACGATGTCTTCTGCCTCGGCTTGATCATGCACCAGGCGCGACACCAAGCGCATCAGTTTTCGCTGGTACTTAAGTACCAACAAATCAAATGCTTTCTTGTCTCCCTGTTGCACTCGCTGAACAAGCTGCAAATCAATATCGCGTTCGGTCGTCACTCGCTGTTTTCCTGTTTATCCTCAATACGCACGCGGCCTGTAGCATAGAGTGCCCTGCATGCAATTAGTTCGCTCATTTTTTCACTGTTACAAATTTTTTTCCGGCCTGTCTCTGACCATGACCCAGCGACAACTCACCAGCAGCGCACGTAGCTCGCTTGCGGCCAAACAATCGGCCAGAACCAACACCGAATAGATTGTCCCTTTGGCGTCTTGCAAGCGCAAAAACAAGGCTTGCGGCCATAAAGTCGAGGTGGCATGCAAACGCACCACACAAGCCTTGATTCGCTCTGATGTCAACACAATTTGTCCGCTGGGCAAAATCGCCATGTGATGGACTTGCAAAATTTTCTGCCCGACATAGCCAAGCCAGGCACCTGCCGCAAACAACGTCAAACCAAGCAAGCAGGCTTGCCATGCTGGCAAATCTGCGAGTAGCAACAACCAAAGTCCCTGCAGCCATAAAGCCAATACCAAAAGCATCACACACGTGCGCGCACAGCGTGATGGTTGCAACGAAACCGATAATGCGATAGACATGTTTC
>CAMBDR010000115.1 GCA_945864765.1 Janthinobacterium lividum
AGGCCCGCCATCAAGGTGATAAAACTGCGCTCCAGCACTTGCAAACGCCCCTCGATTTGCGCACCCGGTAGCGTGGTGTGCGGGTCGGCCAGGCTACGTTCCAGCATTTTGGCCGCGTGCGTGACTTCATGCGCGCCAATATTGCCGCTGATACAGCGTAAATTATGTACCGCCAGCATGAAAGGGGCTTTGTCATTTTGCCCGAAATGGCGGCGCAACTGCTTCATGCAATCACGCTGGGTCTGGCAAAAGCGCTGCAGCAAATGCAAATACAGTGCCCGGTTGCCCGCAACATGGCTTAACCCCAGGCGGCTGTCGAGCTCGTCAAACTCCGGTATTGCCAGCTCCTGCCTGGCACCCGGTTCGGCCTGGCTTGGCGCAATGTGTTGATAAATGGCATCGAGCCAGCGCGCCAGGGTTTGGTAGAGTTGCTCCGGGTGAATCGGTTTGCTGAGAAAGTCTTGCATGCCGTCGTCTGCACATTCCTCCCGAATTTCTTTTAAGGCGTGCGCCGTCATGGCGACAATGGGAATGTGGTTAAAACGCGGGTCGCGCCGTATTAGCTGGGTGGCTTGGTGGCCATCCATTTCCGGCATTTCCAAATCCATTAAAATGAGTTGATACGCGTCTGGCCCGGTAAAAATTAACTTCTCTACCGCTTCTTGCCCATTGTGGCAAACATCCGCCGTAATGCCCACCACGCGCAATAATTCGACCGCAATCTGTTGATTAATGTCGTTATCTTCGGCCAATAAGATTTTGGCATCGTGAAAACGCGGGGGCGGCAGCGCTACTTTATGGCTGGGTTTGTGACCCGCTTGCAAGACGATATTGAGCTCGTCAAACAACTGGGTTTGGTGTACCGGTTTATACAGGAAGCCATCTACCCCAATGCGCTCGGCTGGCTCTTGTTCCTGGCCAAAATGGGTCAGTAAAATCAGAATCGGCGGATGCGACAAGGGTTCTTCAGTGAGGATGCGGCGAAACAGACTCAACCCATCCATCTGCGGCATTTGCCAGTCCGCCAGGATGATGCGGTAAGGGTCATGGCTGGCATCGGCCTGGCGTATCGCTTGCAGCGCCGCGCTGGCACTGCCGCAGGCATCCACCCGCAGGGGCCGCGCTTGCAGCGATTCAACCAAATTGGCCAGCGCTTGCGGGTGGTCGTCTACCACCAGAATATGCGCATGATCAAACGCCGCTGGCAACTCGGGCACGGTATTGTTCATGCTGGCCACGGGCAGTTTGATCTCGAAAGAAAAACACGAACCCTGCCCCAGGGCCGATGCCATCGAAATGGTGCCGCCCATCAGTTCCACCAAATGGCGCGAAATCGATAAGCCCAACCCGGTGCCGCCATATTTGCGCGTGGTGGATTGGTCGGCCTGGGAAAAGGCTTGAAACAGCCGCTCCTGCTGCTCCGGTGACATGCCAATGCCGGTATCGCGCACACTGAATTGCAAATGCACATGGGTGGGGTCGATTACTTGCAATAACTGGCAGCGTAGTTCAACTTCGCCGCGCTCGGTAAATTTGATGCTGTTGTTGACCAAATTAATCAAGACCTGACCCAGGCGCAGCGAATCACCAATCAAAAAACGCGGAATCTCACGCGGGATGTTAAACAGGTATTCAAGCTGTTTGTCGGCCGCGCGCTGACAGGTTACGCTGGCCACATTGGTGAGCACTTCATCAAGCAAAAATGGGCTGGCTTCGATATCGAGTTTGCCCGCTTCAATTTTGGAAAAATCGAGAATATCATTCAAAATGCCCAGCAAGGAAAAACCGGCCCGGTGGATTTTGGTGACATAGTCCTGCTGCTTGGGGCTGAGCATGGTGGAGAGCGTTAAATGCGCCATGCCGATGATGGCATTCATCGGGGTGCGGATTTCATGGCTCATATTGGCTAAAAAGTCCGATTTTAAACGCGTGGTTTCTTCCGCTTTCAGACGCGCCATTTGCTCCGCTTGCATGCGCTCTTCAATCAAACGGGTTTGGATCAGGGTGGCGGCGGCCAATTGCTCCTGCGCTTGGTTGAGCGTTTCCAGGGTGGCGGTGAGTTGGCGGTAGGCGGCGGCATTGTCCAGCGCAATTGCACCATAGGCACACAGGGTGCGAAAGATCAGGCGCTCGCGCTCGGCATAGGCAAAGGCTTGGCTGGCTTGCACCGTCATCACGCCCAATACCCGCTCACCGATCATTAACGGTGCAAACATGGCGCTTAAGGTGAGGATGGTGCCCGGGTTCAAAAATCGGTTATTCA
This sequence comes from Janthinobacterium lividum, assembly GCA_945864765.1. Lineage (GTDB taxonomy): Bacteria > Pseudomonadota > Gammaproteobacteria > Burkholderiales > Burkholderiaceae_D > CAMBDR01. Next base: position 2,264 of record CAMBDR010000115.1, read on the forward strand.
CTTCCGGCGCGTGTTGAATCACAATTTCATCGCGCTCACGCACACATTGGGCGGCGTTGGAGTTGAGGTCAGACACCGCAATCTGGCGCGCAGGCAAGGCGTGCCCGGCTTCCATGCCAAAGGCACGCTTTAATTGCGCGCCTTCGATATCGAGCAAATAAATCGAAAACGACGTCACATCCAGCAGGCTGTGGACATGGCGGTTAAGCACATCAAAAATCGCTTCCAGTTCAAGGTGAACCGTAATTTCCTGCCCGATCGCACTCAAATGGCGCAAGGTTTCACTGGTATTTTGCAAGACCTGGGCGCGCTGGGCTTCGGCTGCCGCAAGCTGGCGTAAATGTTCACCTTCGGCTTGCGCCCGTTCGGTTTGTTGGTGTACCCGTAGCGCAATGGCGCGATTGGTGGCGACCTGGCCATGGCTCAGTTCGCGCACCGCCGAGGCTTGCAGTGCCATTTCGTAAGCTTCCAGATGCTTGCCGATCTTGGCGTATTGGCGGCCTATGGCATCGAGCATATCTCCCGCTACGGTATAACCTTCAATACTGGCACCAATATCGAGCGCAATTTGCAAATAGTGCAGCGAGGCGTTGTCATGGCTGACTTCGGGCGGCAGCGGTAAATTGTGTTCGGCGTAAATATCGGCCAGCACCCGGTAAATTTCAATTTGATACGTACCGTCTTGCAGCTTGCGCGAGCGTTGCAGGGCCTGTTGCGCCACTTGCAAAGCCAGTTCTGGCTGCTGTAAATAGTTGAGTGCGTGCGCCTGGCCACGCAGCGCATCAAATTGAAAATCGGCCTGGTTTAATACCGTGGCACGTTCTTCCAAACGGCGAAATACCTCCAGGGCGGCGGCATGGTCGCTGCGATCGAGCAATAAATTACCCAAAAACGATAAGGCAATGGCGTAACTGCGCGAGGACGCCAGCGGGGTCAGCGTTTCCAGGGCTTCATGCAATAATTCTTGCGCCATTTCGAGCTGGCCCATCATGCGCATGGTTTCGGCGGTGTACATCAGGCAGGCACCCATGCTGCGCGGCCAACTACCGGGACGGGCCAGGCTTAAGCCGCGTTGCATCCAGTCGAGCGCGGTTTGGTGGTCGTTGAGTTTGCTGAACGCTTCGCCCAAATTGGTGCAGGTGGTAATGGCCGAGCGCACTTGCCCGGTTTGTAATGCGGCATCACGCGAGAGCAGGTAATGTTTGGCGGCGACACCGAAATCGCTGTGCAGCGAAGCGATGATGGCATGAAAGTCATGAATACAAGCTGCCAGTGAGACCGGAATCGCTTCCTGCCCCAAGGCAAATCGGCGGCCCCAGCGTGCTTGGGCGGCGCGCAGGTCACGAAATGCGGCCCAACGTGCGATGGTGCATTCGGCAATGGCGGTGCGCAAGGCATCGCCTCCGTGTTGCGCCAGTTTCACCGCCTGCGCCAGTTCTTGATCGCGCGCATCATGCAAACCACGATCAATCGCAATGCAGGAGCGTAACCAATAGGCGTCGGCGCAGCCAATTTCATCACCCAAAACCTGAAACTGCGCCAAGCCGCTGTCGGCACTGGTTTGGGCTTCATCCAAACGCGCTGTTAGCCATTGAATTTCGCCAATAATCAAAGCAATCCGGGCGCAACTGGTGTGATACACGCTCTCTGACAAGCCAGCCGTTGCTAATAAAGCTTGTGCCTCCTGCGCCAATTGATTGGCCCGATTGCTGTCGCGCTGGCGCAAATGCCAAGCCAAAGGCAGCAATACGGCTAGCCGCAACTCGCCCTGTAAAGGTGGCAGCAAAGCTTCTAACCGATTGACTTCGGCATCGAGCGCAAACATTTCCATGGCGTGAATTTTCTGGGACGGCAGGATAAAGGTAAATTCTATACCCCATTCGATGTTACGCTGACACTTTGGGACTTAATAATTGGCGTGCGTGCTCGAATTCAAACATGCCCATGAAAGTTGAAAGCTGTGCCAGAGTTATTTGGTCAAGTATTTGTGATAAATGATTTCTTAGATAATCATATTGCTCGGTGGCGTCGAAATCATTGCAATCCAGCAATTGTATTAATTGATGCAATTCAGATTGCAAATGTTGAATCGGTTGTCTTTCTGTTGGTTCAATTTTTTGTGGATTTTCTGCGAAATATCGATCAATCCCCTGCAAGATGCGGCTTAACTCCACTTCGGTATGACTGAGCGCCTGTTGAATCAGCTTGGCATGGCTTCTCAATTCAGAATTGAGCATGTTTTCCAATTCGGTTGCGCTGTGCGCCAAACCAAAAGCACCAATATTGCCCGCCACGCCGCGCAGGGTGTGGGCGCGTTGCACGGCGGTTTCGGGGTCGGATTTGGCCTGGATTTGAATCTCTTGAATCGCATTGCGTTGCGAATGGCGGAAACGGTCGAGTAAATGTTCGTACAAAGGGCGATTGTGCGCCACATGCGCCATACCGATATGGCAATCGATACCGGGTAAATTGGGCAAACCATTCTGTGCTGCGGTGTTGGGGGTCAGGTCGGCGTTTTCTTCAGTGCTTGACTCAATCCAACGCGCCAGCGTGTGGTACAGCAATTCGGGATTGATCGGTTTGGTCAGGTAGTCTTGCATGCCCTCTTGCAGACAACGCTCGCGCACGTCGGCGATGGCGTGCGCGGTCATGGCGATGATGGGTAATTGGCAAAAGCGCTGGTCGGCGCGGATTTGTTGGGTGGCTTGGTGGCCATCCATTTCGGGCATTTCCAAATCCATTAACACCAGGCTATACCCTTGTGGGCCAGCGGCGTTGAGTTTGTCGATCACTTCCAGCCCGGTATTGGCAACATCGACCCGGATGCCGACCGAATTCATCAGTTCGACGGCGATTTGTTGATTAATGTCGTTATCTTCGGCCAATAGCACGCTCGCACCCTGGAAATGATATTGCGGATGGTTGCGATTGTTATTGAATGCACCTTGCGGAGAAAACATCGACATCAGCAGATCAAGCAAAATCGATTGGCTCAAGGGTTTGAAGAGAATGCCGTCAAAGCCGATTTGATCAATTTCCTGTTGCAATTCTTCGCGCCCAAAGCCAGTAATCAAGACCACGTGTGGCATATGCGCCGGGGCAGGGCGCGCGCGTAGGGTGCGGGTGAGTTCGATGCCATTCATATTCGGCATTTGCCAATCGGTAAACACGGCCAAATACGGGTCTTGTTCGCGGTCGGCCTGGTGTATTGCGCGCATTGCGCTCACGCCGCATTTGGCCCGGTCTGGGCGAAGCGATAGCGATTGCAATGATTGAACCAAAATTTCCAGCGCCATCGGGTTGTCATCCACCGCCAAAACCCGCGCATTCTGAAGAATGGGCGGTAATATCGGTGCCAGTTCATTAGGGTTGGCAAGGGCTAAGGGTAAATCGAAATAGAAGGTGGAGCCATGCTGCTCGGCCGTTTCCACTTGAATTTTACCGCCCATCAGTTCAACCAAATGCTGTGAAATCGATAGCCCTAAGCCAGTGCCACCATATTTGCGGGTGGTGGAGCCATCGGCCTGGCTAAACGGTTGAAACAGTCGATTCAATTGCTCGGGTGTCATGCCAATGCCGGTATCGCGAATCGCAAAGCGCAGCCGTAGTGCCTGATTCTGTGATTCGAGCGGTGCTTCGTTCTGTGCTTCGTTCTGTGACGGGTCGGCTTGCACGCTGCAAGAGAGGTCGATTTCACCTTGTGCGGTAAATTTAATCGCGTTATTCACCAAATTGATCAATACTTGCCCCAAGCGCAGCGGGTCGCCGATCAGATGGCGAGGAATGGAGGGCGGCACATTAAACAGATATTCCAAATGTTTTTCCGAGGCGCGCTGGCTGGTCACGCTGGCCACATTATTGAGCACTTCATCGAGAAAAAACGGCACACGCTCGGTATCGAGCTTACCTGCCTCAATTTTGGAAAAATCCAGAATATCATTAATCAAGCTCAGTAAAGACAAACCAGCCTGGTGAATTTTGCCCACATAATCTTGTTGCCGGGGGGTGAGCTCGGTACGTAAGGCCAGGTGCGCCATGCCGATGATGGCATTCATCGGGGTACGAATTTCATGGCTCATATTGGCCAAAAATTCGGACTTCAATTTGGTCGCTTCTTCGGCCCGCTGCCGCGCACTTTGTTCTGCCACCATTTTTTCTTGCGCCGCTTTGGCCAGCAAGGCCTGGGTGTCATGCAGTGTGGTCAGGGTGGAGGCTAACTGCTGGTAAGTAGCCGAATTGTCAAATGCCACCGTGCCATAGGCGCACAGGGTGCGAAAGGTCAGCCGTTCCCGTTCGCCATAAGCGTGGCGTTTTGGTGATTGAATGGTCATTGCGCCGATGACGCGCTCGGCCACCGTCATGGGCATAAACAAGCCGCTCAAGCATTGCAAGTGGGAGGATGGTGCCAAGGGTTCGGCTTGTTCACCATCGAAATCGGCGACAATTTCGCGTAATTCGCGCACGCAGCGTGCCACATTCGAATTGGGGTGCGACACCACCAGCCGGGAAACCGGTAGCGCCGTACCCAGCTCCATGCAAAATTCACGTTTTAACACCTGCGTATCGGGGTCGACCAAATAAATGGCGAAATAACTCACCGGGAGTAAGCCATGGACGTGTCGGCTTAATACCTGGAATACGGCTTCGGAATCCAGGTGGGCGGTAATTTCCTGGCCGATTTCACTCAGGCGCTCCAGGGTTTTACCGGTCTGCTGCAAAATCTCGGCGCGTTTGGCTTCGGCTCTGGCTAATTGACGCAGGTGTTCGCTGTCACTTTGTGCGCGTTCGGTCTGGTGCTGTACCTGCATTGCAATGGCGCGATTGGTGGCGTCGGTACTATGGGTTTGTTCGCGCACGGCCTTGGCTTGCAAACCAATGGCATAGGCGCGCGCAAAGTCACCAATATTGGCATATTCCTGGGCCAGTGCATCGTATAACCTGCCGGGAACCACATAGCCTTCAATCTGTAAAGCCAGTTCATGCGCAGCCTCTAAAAAATGCAGGGGCGCACTGGGTGAGAGCATGTTTTCCGGGGCAGGCAAATCATAGTTGGTATAAATTTCTGCCAATACTTTTAAGGTGGAAATCTGATTTTGATTATCCTGTTGGGTTTGCGCCAGCGCCAGTGCCGCATAGCCAGCCCGCAATGCCAGTTGCGGCTGCGCGAGGCGGCCAAGGGCGCGCGCCTGGCCGCGCAGGGCCTGAATCTGGCAATCGGTTTGTGATAGCGCGTTGGCGCGTTCATGCAGCAATTCAAAGGTAGCCAGTGCAGAGTCGGGCAAGCCTTGTTCCAGATATAAATCGCCCTGGTGTTGCAAGGCCAGGGCAAAGGTGCGCGAATTGGGTAGCGGCTGTAATACCCGCACCGATTCGTTGATACATTCCTGGGCGGCATTGATACGACCCAGGCGGCGCAAGATATCGGCGGTGGCATTCAAGCTGCCGCCAATACAGGCGGGCCAACCGAGGTTGCGCGCCAAATCCAGCCCGCGTTGCATCCATTCCAGAGCCAGATTCAAATCACTCAGGGCAGCAAAAGCGCGCCCAATATTCAGGGTGGCAAACACGCCACGACGCATTTGTCCGCTACGCACGGCGGTTTCTTGCGCCCGCATCCAATATTCTGCAGAATGGCCATAATCGTTGCTTTGAAATGCACGGTGACCAAAATAATCGTACATGCAGGCGGTACAGGATTCGTCCAAATCCGCTTGGTTCGGGTCAAAATGGTCTTTCCAATGGGACGGGTCCGAGGGCGATTGGCGAAACAGTTGTGATAAGGCCAAACCGCTTTCGCCCTGGCAAATGCGGCTGTCATCGCGATCCAGCCGCGCATAGCGCACCATGTTTTCCAGTTCCATCTCGTGCTGTGGGGTATCGCCTTTGGCGTTGGCAATCCAGGCCAATAAATAGTGTGCGTCAGCACAACCGGTGTGATTGCCCAGTGCAGAAAAGTCACGCAGGGCCGCGTTGGCCAAATGGCTGGCGGTCTCCAGCTCGGCAGATAACCATTTGGCTTCGCCCAAAATAAGTTGCAAGCGGGCGCGTAAAATCTGTTGATCTGCCAAAGGCAAATCGTCGGGCGATGCATTGGCCAGAATGGCTTGGGTTTGCTGAACGATTAATAAAGCGCGCGGGACATCGCGCTGGCGCAATTGCCAAGCCAAATTTACTAATATCAGTAAATGATCAATGTTGGGAGATGAAGGCAAAGTCGCATCCCAATGGGCGACTTCGTCATCATGTGCAAACATTTCCATTCAGTTACTCCCGGCAGACAATCGATTGGCATACGCTACCCCCCACCCTGGCGCTGTAGTGCCGATAGCGCCGATAACAACGGTAGCGACGCCGGGTGAGTGCAGCAAATAATTTGATCTTATGCAAGTATGGTGAATAACGAAAATTATGTCGAGCACTTGAGTGGATAAGGCCAGTTTTTAGGCTCAATCTACCCAAAATGGGCAGAAAGGTGTTACATACCTGCCATACAAATGTATTTTATAACCAAGTAGTCATCTATACCATAAAGTGAACCCTCGCGTCCGAGGCCGGACTGTTTGACGCCGCCAAAGGGGGCCACTTCGGTGGCGATCAAGCCGGAATTGACGCCGACCATACCGCTTTCCAGGCCTTCGGCGATGCGCCAAACCCGGCCGATATCACGCGAATAAAAGTAGGCAGCCAAGCCAAATTCGGTATCATTGGCCATGGCGATGACTTCTTCTTCGGTGGTAAAGCGAAATAATGGTGCGACCGGGCCAAAAATTTCTTCTTTGGAAACGCGCATATCGGGGGTGACGTTGGCGATGACGGTGGGTTCAAAAAAGCTATGGCCCAGCGCATGGCGTTTGCCGCCGGCGATGACGCGGCCACCTTTTTGCACCGCATCGTTGATCAGCTCTTCGGTTTTTTCGACGGCTTTCATATCGATCATGGGGCCTTGGGTCACGCCGGCTTCCGCGCCGTTGC
>CAMBDR010000116.1 GCA_945864765.1 Janthinobacterium lividum
AAATTTAAGCACGGTGTTTCGGCAAAATGTGGTGCGCCCAATAATTGGCCATCGAGTTGATAAGTCCAACGATGCAAGGGGCACACAATTTGTTTGGCATTGCCGCGACCATTGAACATCAACGCCTGACGATGACGGCAAACATTGGACAGCAATTCAATGCCATCGGGCCCATCGCGGCTGCGCACCAACATGCGGCCCTCATTTTCGGACGCGAGCGTGGCAAAGTCTCCCACATTTGGCACCATTAATTGGTGACCAACATAGCGTGGGCCAGCGTTAAATAACTGCAAATTTTCGCGTTGCAATAGCGCGTTGTCAAAATAGACATGTACCGGAAGTTGCGCATTTGAGCGCGCCAGTATGGCAAGGTTAGCCAGATCGGACATCCCCATCCCCTTAATAAAAGACCACCAAAGAGAAAAAGACCCGCAAAAACCTGTATTCGCGCAAGAAGAATATTCTTGCTTTGAAGTGGAAATTTTGGACAGAACGGGAAATTATATCAAAGATCGTGAAAAAAGCCAGTTAAATTCGTTGATGGTGAAACTGTATTTGTTGGGCAAGATTAATGGTTTGATATTTTTGTGCGTGGAATCTGCTTGATGTACGGAAAGCTTAAGTCGTTTTTTTGCCGATTTTGTTAGAATTCCAACTGTTCTATCGAATTTGGCGTGATATTTTAAGGTGAATCCAACACGATAAGTTGGTTTGCTCTAAAATACCGGGCTAAACCTCAATATGTCATGTGTGTGACGTAAAAGCATTTGAAAAAGAATTGTTTATGCCAAAAAAAGCATCAAATCAACAACCCGCCAACTTTGAACAGGCCATGTTGGAGCTGGAACAGCTCGTGTCCCAAATGGAAGCAGGCAGTTTACCGCTGGAAGCTTCGGTAGCGGCTTACCAACGCGGCTCGGAACTGGTAAAATACTGCGGCGCACAACTGGATCAGGTTGAGCACCAAGTTAAAGTGTTGGAGGGGGAAATGTTAAAGCCATTTAGTGTTGATGCTCGCGTTGATGCTCGTTCGGACCAGGAGTCGGGATCATGAGCGCGGCCCCATCAGCCCATCCGCCACAGGCTTTTGCCGACTGGATGAAAGCGATCCAGCAAACCGTCGAGCATGATTTGGCGCGTTATCTGCCTCCCCAACAAACCTTGCCGCAACGCCTGCATCAAGCCATGCGCTATGCCACCCTGGACGGCGGCAAGCGGGTGCGTCCCTTATTAGTGTATGCCGCTGGCGCGCTGTTTGATGCGCCCGCCAGCCAGTTGGCGGCTGCGGCATGCGCGGTGGAAATGATTCACGCCTATTCTTTGGTGCATGACGATATGCCTTGCATGGATGATGATGCCTTGCGCCGTGGCAAGCCGACGGTGCATGTGCAATTTGACGAAGCGACTGCCTTGCTGGTGGGCGATGCCTTGCAGGCGCAGGCGTTTGCGATTTTGGCCGAGAGTGACGCGCCCGCGCCAATCCGGGTAGAATTGCTGAAATTATTGGCGCAGGCAGCAGGATCGGCTGGCATGTGTGGCGGGCAGGCAATTGATTTGGCCAGTGTTGGCTTGGCTTTAAGCTTGGCGCAACTGGAACAAATGCACCAACTTAAAACGGGTGCCTTACTGCGCGCTGCGGTGTTGCTGGGGGCGTTGGCGGGGTCGGGTTCAAACGCAGCTTCAAACTCAGCTTCAAACTCAGCTTCAAGCCCGGCTGTGGGTTTGAATGCGGTGCAAATAGAAGCACTCAGCGCCTATGCCAGGGCGGTGGGGCTGGCGTTTCAGGTGGTCGATGATGTACTCGATGTCACCGCCGATTCTGCCACATTAGGCAAAACAGCAGGGAAAGATGCGGATCAAAACAAGCCAACCTATGTCTCGATTTTGGGACTGGAACCCTCCAAATTGTTGGCGGAGCAATTGCGGCAAGAGGCGCACCAGGCCTTGATACCGTTTGGTGCAAAGGCACAGCGCCTGTGTGAACTCGCAGATTTGATAGTACATCGGAAAGCATAAATGGACTTACTTCACAAGATAAATCAACCGTCCCAACTGCGCCAGTTAGCGCGCACCCAACTTGCGCCATTAGCCGATGAATTACGTGCTTTTGTGCTCGATTCGGTCTCTAAAACGGGCGGTCATCTCTCCTCCAATCTGGGCACGGTCGAACTCACCATCGCCTTGCATTACGTGTTTAATACGCCGGAAGACCGGATCGTCTGGGATGTGGGACATCAAACCTACCCGCATAAAATTTTGACCGGGCGGCGCGAGCAAATGAACACCTTGCGCCAGTTTAACGGTATTTCGGGTTTCCCCCGGCGCGTTGAAAGCGAATACGACACCTTCGGCACCGCCCATTCCTCCACTTCCATCTCTGCCGCGCTGGGCATGGCGCTGGCGGCCAGAACCAAGGGCGAATCGCGCCATGCGATTGCGGTGATTGGCGATGGTTCGATGACGGCGGGCATGGCGTTTGAAGCCTTGAATAATGCCGGCGTGTATGACGATATCAATTTACTGGTGGTGTTGAACGACAACGACATGTCGATCTCGCCACCGGTGGGTGCTTTAAACCGCTATTTGGCGCGATTAATGTCGGGCCAGTTTTATGCGGCGGCCAAAAATGTCGGCAAATCGGTATTGCCGGCCCCGGTGTTGGAATTGGCCAAGCGTTTTGAAGAACACGCCAAAGGCATGGTGGTGCCGGCCACCATGTTTGAAGAATTCGGTTTTAACTATATTGGCCCGATTGACGGGCATGATCTGGAATCCTTGATTCCGACCTTGCAAAACCTCAAGCAACTCAAAGGCCCACAGTTTTTGCATGTGGTTACCAAAAAAGGCCAGGGCTACAAAATGGCCGAAGCCGACCCGATTTTGTACCACGGCCCCGGCAAGTTCAACCCGGCGGAAGGCATCAAGGCGGCACCCGCCAGTAAAAAAACCTATACCCAGGTGTTTGGCGAATGGCTGTGCGATATGGCCGAGCAAGACCCACGTTTGATTGGCATCACGCCCGCCATGCGTGAGGGTTCCGGCATGGTGCGCTTTGAACAGTTATTCCCCGAGCGCTATTACGATGTCGGCATTGCCGAGCAACACGCGGTAACCTTTGCGGCGGGTCTGGCGACCGAGCGCATGAAGCCAGTGGTGGCGATTTATTCGACCTTTTTACAGCGCGCCTATGATCAATTGATTCATGACGTGGCGCTGCAAAACCTGGATGTGACCTTTGCGCTGGATCGGGCCGGTTTGGTGGGCGCGGACGGTGCTACCCATGCGGGTAATTATGACATTCCTTTCTTGCGTTGTATTCCGAATATGGTTTTGATGGCGGCATCGGATGAAAACGAATGCCGTCAGATGTTGACAACGGCCTACCACCACAATGGCCCGGCGGCGGTGCGTTACCCGCGTGGCGCGGGTGCGGGCGTGCAGACCGAAAAAGAATTAACCACCTTGCCGATGGGCAAGGGCGAAATCAAGCGGCATGGCAAAAACATCGCCATTTTGGCCTTTGGCACGATGGTGGCCCCGAGTGTGCAAGCGGCGCAAGAACTCAATGCCACGGTGGCCAATATGCGTTTCATTAAGCCGCTCGATACCGCGCTGGTGGCGCAACTGGCCGCCAGCCATGAAGTGATCGTCACCGTAGAAGAAGGTGCTACCATGGGCGGTGCGGGTTCGGCGGTGGCGGAAGCCTTGGCGGCGGCGGGGATTGTGAAGCCGATTTTAATGCTCGGCTTTCCGGATAAATTTATCGAGCACGGCGACCCGCAAGCCTTGCTGGCGGGCTTGGGTTTGGATGGTGCCGGGATTGCGGCGTCGATCAAGCAACGCTTTGGCGTGGGCGAGCCGCGTTTGGTGGTGAATAATCTGTAAAACCCGCTGTAAAGCCCGCTGTAAAGCCTTGAATTGACAGGAAACCGCCTGGATTTTGGCCCGGCCAAAATCTCGCGCCCTGTTCAAATCAATGCTGATCCAGCGCGCTACTGTCGCGGTTCCTGTCCTTTTGCCACAACACATCCGAGCCGCCCTCAAAGCGGTTCAATACCCGTGCCAATACAAACATCAAATCCGACAGGCGATTCATGTATTGGCGTGGTGCCTCATTAATCGTCTCATGCCGACCCAAGCTGACAATCGAGCGTTCTGCGCGGCGGCAGATGGTGCGGCATACGTGCGCGAGCGCGGCGGAGCGGGCACCGGCGGGCAGGATGAAATCTTTGAGCGGTGGCAAATCGGCATTGTATTTTTCCAGCCAGCCATCCAGCCGCGTTACCTGCGCTTCGGTAATCATTTGATAGCCGGGAATGCACAATTCGCCGCCCATATCAAACAAATCGTGTTGAATCGAAATCAATTCTTCGTGCAAGACTACGGGCAGTGGTTCGCACAACAGCAAACCAATGTGAGAATTGAGTTCATCCACGTCGCCCAGCGCGTGAATGCGCAGGCTGTCTTTTTCGGTGCGGCTGCCATCGCCAAGGCCGGTTGTGCCATTGTCGCCGGTGCGGGTGGCAATTTTAGAGAGTCGGTTACCCATTTTGTATTTATCCTGATGAGAGAAACCCGCAGATGATACGGTAATCTGTACCCAAAACGACGATTCAGGCGGGTTTTTTTGATAATTATTCGTTCAATCAGAATCAATTCAAGCAGGATCAGGTATACCGTTCCAGTGTGCCAGTACGGCGCACATCTGACGTAGCACAATGGAAACCTCCGCCCATGGCGCGTGGGTGGCGCAAGCGTTGCGGAATCACGGTGATGCCGTGTTTTTCCACCGCCTGGATCAGCGGCACCTGGCGTTCTTCAATAATTGCCAGATCGGGCCGCACCACCAGAAAGTTCATGCCTATCCATGCCGAGGAAAGCGGGGTGTCACTGATCGAGCCGACATCGACAATATTATCAAACCAAATCTTGTCCCAATTTTGGAAAATGGCGGGTAAATTATCCTGATTCACCCGTTCCGGGTTAATCACAACCAGACCGGGGCGCAAAATGGTGAAGGTGGTATCGATATGTTTATGGTGATACAAATTGTGGCATTCATGCACCCGATAGCGGCTACCGAGCATGGTACGCAACCACATCGCCCCCATTTGATTGCCGGAATTGGAAATCAGATACAAAATATCTTCGCCGATGCGCAAAATATTGGCGGCGTCAAACAGGGGTTCGGCGTTGAGCAGGCAATTGTCATAACCGTGGGGCGGGGCAAAGCAATCATCGAGCAGCAGCGGCTTGGGGGCCGAAACCCATTGCGCGCCGGACTTCATATAATCGATGAAGATTTTTTTATACGCATTCATTTCAAAATAGCGCGCCCGTACCGGGGAGGGCGTTTCGATAATAGTATTGCCAATCGCCAGCACCAGGTCACGCGGGCAATAATTGTAGTGCGCATCGGCTTGCCAATCGGGCGTGGCAAACATTTGCGCATGGTTGGTGACATCCGGGCGACGGATGGTAATGTTTAATTTTTCCAGGGTGTGAATCAGCCCGGCCAAATCTTCTTCCGCCTCGGCCAGCATGTGCGCCGGGAAGGGGCCAAAGGGAATCTCGGCCATGGTTTTACAATGCGGAAAATCAACCGCATGGACACTGATATCGGGCTTGGGTAATTGCGCATTGATGGCGGTGCCAACAATCACTTCTTCTATCGGGTCCCATTCATTGTGGACGCTAACCAGACTCATAAAAACCTCCGTGAATATTCAATTGGTAGATGCGGCAGGGCAGGCTGATTCATTTGCTTGATCCTGATGAGGAAGGGGGGATTTGATAATACTGCAAATTGTGGGGTGAAAGATCATTGGGGATCAATTTTGCTGCTATTTATTCGACTCTTTCTCCAATTGAAAAGGATGGCCGCCACGTTGGCAACGCGCCCAGGAGCGTAGCAATTGCGCGCGATAGGTTTCCAGCCAAATCTTCATCGCTGCATCCCAATTTGGCTCACCCTTTTCACGCACAAAATCTTCAATGCGAAATTTGGCCAGGGTGCGGCGGGAAGTGCTGCTTTCCAATAAATGCACGTGGGGTGGGTTATGTTCCAGCGGTGCGGAATACATGACAATCGGATGGCTGCCCAGCATGTCCAAGGTGCTCGACTGTGCCACAATGGCACCCCAATCAAGCAAATCATCGTGCCAAGACTGGGCATGTAAAGGATGGGACAAATGATCTATCTGGCAGGCTTGTGGTTCAGTGATGTCGCCATTGTCCAGCAGGATGGTGCGCTGTGCCGGGATTGTCGGCTCACGCCAATAACCATTGGCAACGCTGATGGCCCAGCCATGCCCCCATTCTTTTGCCGCCAAATCGGCCAAAGTGAAACCAAGCGTCGGATCACCTTGGAAATACGTCTCGTGTTCCAGTGGTATGTCATCGCGGGTCAATGACTTTATTTTTTTTAGCAGGAGTTGATAGCGGGTTTTTGCATGAGTGAGCCGTTGTTTGATCCGCTGTGCCAAGGGTTGGCCGTGGCAATCTGTTTGCCAGTCGCCTTCGATAAAGCCGATTTGGCAATCGGGGCGTAGCTTGATTACTGCCTCAATGGCGGCGATAAACCCATCCAGATTGGCGAATAGTTCTGCTTCGTTGTGGGGGAGTGTGCCCAGGCAACATTCATTAAAATAAAGCGTCAGAGTTGGCATGGCGTTATCCCAAGAGTGTTTCCAAGCTCTTTTCCCATTCGTCGAAAAAGCCCTCGGGCCATTCGCTTAACTCGCCATTGGGCAAAATGACGGGTGCTTCAATATAACTGTCGCCTGTTATTGGATGCCGTGTGAAATGACATAATTGCACGTCGTTGGGGGTAATGCCGCTTTCCTTGTGTTTTACGGCCAGGCGGATGCCATTGAGGATGTGGTCGCTATGTGTTTCCACGATGATTTGTACGCCATCTGCCGCACATTTTGCCAGCAATAAACCCATTGCTGCTTGGCCGCGCGGGTGTAAATGGGCCTCCGGGTTTTCCAGTAAGAGTAAGGCACCGGGTTTGGCGGCAAGGCAGGCGGTGAGCATCGGCAGGCAATAGGTTAAGCCAAAGCCCACATGTGCGGGGCGGCGGCGGCCAGAATCTTGTGCCGTTTCAGTGGATGTGTAGGAAAAGGCCAATTTGACTGAATCGGTGTCGGATAATTGTTCTGCATCCAGGCGTATACCCGGGCTAAGGTGTTGCAGCCAGCGGCCAATTTGGCTGTATAGTTTTGGGGTAGCGTCGATGCGTGCCATTAATTCGCCAGGCACGCCGGGAATGGCCGCGCCGCAACGGCGTTTTTCTGGTACGACCAAACTGTCACCATTTTCAGCCAAAAAGTCTGGGGTGAATTGGCCGTGTACGCCCAGAAATTGGCGGTCGCGGCTGATTGAGTCGGAACGGTCGTACAGGGTTTGTGGTGTGAGGCGGTCTGCTTGCAGAAATTGAAAGCTGCTTTCATTCAGGAGGCACTCCAATAAGTGGCTGGCTTCGCCTTGGGTGGATAAGGTCAAAATATCCTCATCGGTACTTCCCATACAGGAACCTTCCCAATTTGCTTTGTAGTTACCCATAGTCATGCCGATTTTGATCAATTGCTCATCGGCGCGATCACTTAAAAGGGTGCCAAGGGTCCCCAGGCGAATCACATTGCCATTCAAGTGTAGCCTTGACATGTTCCCAATAGAATCCTGGGGCAAGAGGTTTTGTCGAATCAAGCCAATCGCTTGTAATATGGTGCTTTTTCCCGAACCATTGAGTCCACTCAATACCGTTAGCGGTTTGAGCGGAATGGTTAAATCACGGGCAGATTTAAAATTGTAAAGAGATAACGAATCAAGCATCCAAAACCTCGCGAAATATTTTTTTCAAACCTTCTATGCGGGCGTTCGATGATTCAGCATGCCCTGTGCCTGAGCGAAGTCCGTTGCTGAATTTGTTTGGCGCAGAGATGAGTGCACCGAACTTATTGCAAACCTGTGCTTTTCGCGCTATGAGGCGGTTGATTGCAGTTGCGGGTAAGCTGGCTAACACCACCACTTGCGATTCAAACAAGCCTTTGTTGATTGGCGTTCTGGTCTTGCTGCCAGCAAAGCTTTTACGAAATGCATGGGTTTCAAATATCGCGGTTGCTGCATTAATGCCCTTGATAAATGCACCCTGTGTATTTTGCCACGTTGTTTTGTCCCATGGCTTGAGTTTGGTTTCAACGGTTTCATTTAGAAAACTGTCTAAAACTTGATTGGCTGGGCGTTGGAATGGCGCGCCTAGCGCCCATAAAGCCACAAAACGTAAAACCATTTCCATGTCTTGCTGTCTGTCGATTGGGACACGCCGATTGGTTGCGGTAAGAAATGCGTCGCTCTCAGCCAAAGCGCGAATGTGGGCGCGCCATTCGCCCGGGTAACCGGCGTTACGAATTTCTTGCGCGCTCAGCGGCAAACTGCCTTGATTCAATCGGGCGAAGACATTGAACACGACTTCTTTGGGCGTCGTAGCGCGGACGAGGTTGACATCGATTTCCAATTCATTGATTCGGCGCTGAAATGCTTTTTCAAGTTGGGTAAAGCTGCTGCCATTTTTTTCTGGCAGATATTGCAAATCGGTAAGTAATAATGGGGCGAGGTTTGCTTGTGTAGCTTTGTTCAGATTGGCGTGATCAATGAAATGAAAGATGGCGCACAGGCGCTGTAAGCCATCGACCACTTCATAATTACCGTCTTCATCTTCGCTAAAATAAAATGCGGGCAATGGGATGCGCAGCAGTATTGATTCAATAAGGCGGCTTTTTCGTTTGTTATCCCATAAATTGGCACGGCGTTGGAAATCCGGGCTTAGTGCCAGATCACCCTGTGTTAACCTGATAAATAATGTTGATATTGCAATTCTCTTGGTTGTAATATCAACGCTAGCCGGGTCGAAAGGGGTATTGACGGTGGCCGCTTCGCTATCGAGCGCTTCTTCGGGATCTAATCCGTCTGGCTCGGTATCAAGTTCAATTTGTGGTAATCGCGCGTTCATACAGTCACTCTTTAATTTGGATAGCTTACACAGGGATTGGATAGCAGCCATGTTGCAACCAAGCCGGACAAGTATAACACGCAAGCACTGCGTGGTTTCTCATCATTGACTTCGCTCAAAGTGTCTTGGCGCGATATGCGGGCGGAGCGGGTATCTGATGTCAAACAAAATGCGGCATTTTCAAAACAAT
>CAMBDR010000117.1 GCA_945864765.1 Janthinobacterium lividum
GTAAAAACGGCGACAAGCTGCGGAAAATATCAGGTAGTATCTCTGGCGTAGTCGCCCAAGTGCAGCATTGACGATTACGACATCCTGGCAGTTAAAATCCACGCCATTTTGCTTCCCATTCCTCTCTCGCAGGGCGAAGCAAATCAGGCAACACCCATGACAACCTGACGGAGTTCAAACATGCGTTCAAATCATCCCAACTCAAATAATCCTGCCACTGGCTTGCGCCTCATCCTGACCACTCTTATCCCGCTACTCATGATGCTTTTTTTCAATGTGGCAAAAGCGGAAGACCATTCTGCACCGTCCGGATGTGCCAAAGGTATGCCGGGTGCGCTCGGCACCTTTGAATACAAACCTGCTGACTTTACCGGTAAAGACAGTTGGTGGATTGACTCTGATGGCACCGACCCGGATGTAGCAGGATGTCATATCGGCGTCGATGAAAAGCGCAAACCCAATGGCCGCAAGTTCGGCGAAGCATGCGAAAGCGAAACGGTGCTGGTCGAATCGAATCCGGGCAAGGAATCGATCCACAAACACACTGGCGATCTGGGACATCCTGATCGTTTCGACTGCAAGCAATGGTGTATTGGCAGCAACAAGGGCAAGACCGGTTCGTGCAAGGTCGTCACTGGCCCGGCACCTTGTGAAAAGTCAGCACGTTGTGAATGCCAATAAAAAAAACCCGGCAATGCCGGGTTTTTTCATTCAAGCGGCACAACTTAACTACCGATGCGGCCACCGTCGTTCTTGGTAATCACAATCGTGGCCGAACGTGGCCGTTTGCCAGCACCAAAACCAGCGTTGCTTGGCCATTGACTGGTGTATTTGGTGGGGTCAGCAATATTGGCTTGCGTGGTCGTTTCACCAGGGTGTTGAATATTGACAAATAATGCCTTGCCATCCGGTGTTTCGGTAATGCCCGTCAGTTCGCAAGCCGCCGGGCCGACCAAAAAGCGTTTGAGCGTATCGGCCGTTGGGGTTTTGCCAATAAAGGTATCCACCGCAAGTGGGCCACCTGTTGTGCGGTTATAACTTAGCGTGGTTTTGGCACCATCACCCACCTGGCCTGGCAGTGCTGCCAACATCATGCAGTTGGTGACATCGGTATAGGCACCGTCATCGGTCTGAATCCAGCAAATGCCGGTGCTATTGACAAAGGCCAAACCATCGGGGCTGGAAAAGTCTTGGTCAGCGGTAAGTTTGGAGAGGTTGATCAAGCTTTGATCGGCCCCGGTTTCGGCACCAAACAAATACACATCCCAGGTAAAACTGGTGGCACTGGCACCCGCACTGCCTTCTTTCAGGCGCAAAATATGGCCATTCGGATTGCCTTGCTGCGAGGTCGTGCCCTTCAGGTCGGTATAGGCGCGTGGGTTGGCACTATCCGGGGCCAATTGGGATGAACCGACAGGTTCGGCCCGACGATTGCTGTTATTGGTCAAGGAATAATACACTTCGCCATTGGCCGGATTCACGCTACACCACTCAGGGCGATCCATTTTGGTCGCACCAACGGCATCGCCCGCCAGCCGCGCATTGACCAGCACATCGGCTTGATCAGCAAAGCGGTACGTGGTGTAAGCGGCAATGGTGGCATTGCTTATGTTCAATTCGATCCATTGGCCGGTACCATCGGCACTGAATTTGGCCACAAACAACTTGCCTTTATCCAGGTATTTGTCACCAATGGCCACCGGATTGGCCGCTGTTGCATCGGCGGCAACCCAGTTTTCAGTTGAAACAAATTTGAAAATGTATTCATTGCGCGAATCGTCGCCCATATACACGGCCAGTGGCTGGCCCACAACTTGCTTGCCAAAAGCAGCACTTTCATGCGCAAAGCGGCCCAATGCGGTGCGTTTTTTGATCGCAGCGGTTTTGGTATAGGCGTCCATTTCAACGATATACCCCATGCCGTTCAACTCATTGCGGTAATCATCGCTCCCATCGGCAGAACTACCCGTTTTACTATTGTTGAAGTGGGTGTACTTTTCATCACTGCCTGCGCTTTCCCAACCATGGCGCGATGCTGCACCCTGGTTACGGCCATAGCGGCGCAGCGAAACCACACTTTTGTCGTTGCCACGGGCGGCATCGTCGGCGGCACCACGGGTGTAATACCCGGCCCAGTTTTCTTCTCCGGTCAAGAAAGTATTCCACGGCGTTTTGCCAGTACCGCAATTATTGAGGGTGCCACGGGTTTTGGTCGCTGTGGGCGAATATTTGGTAATCAACAGCGCATTGCCACGCGCCGGGCCAGCAATTTCCACTTCGGTCAGAGGCGTCACCCGGCGATTAAAGGTTGAGCCAGGAACAGTTTCCCAACGGCTGCCATTTTTACGTACTTCGACCACCGAAAGACCATGCACGGCGATTTCTTTGTCCGCTTCCGACGCCGGGCGTGGCAAGGTGGAGGTGCCACCGTTGGCGTGCAAGAAAAACGAGGAAAGTTTTTCATCGGTGGTGGCTTCATGATTCATGGCCAACAGGCCACGATCGACGGAACTGGTCGAGGCACTACCGGTGGCGCTCAAGCCAAACCATTCCATACCATCGTGGTGGTCGCCAGCGCGGTTGTCAAAATCGGTATCGGTGCCATCATTTTTATAGGCTGGCGTGCTTGCTGCCAATGGATCACCCAAGGCATATAACACACTGGCGGTGTAGCCGGCGGGCACACTCACGCTGTCGGCCAAACTTTTGGCCACAGGCACAAAGCCGAGTAATTTTTCTGGCGGCACGGGCAATGGAACCGGGGTACCGGTACTGTCACCACCGCAGGCAGACAGGCCTATTGAGCCCAGTGTTACCCCCATCATCGTCGCCACCCCACCGCGCAATACGCCGCGACGGCTTAAACGTGTATTGAGAATGGCATCAAAGTGGGGATTGGATGAATCGTTATAACTCAAATCGTCAAGGTCAATTTTTTGAATCGGCAAATCGCGTGGCTTATTCATGGTGAGTATTCCTGTTGCGGGGTTGAAATTACAATTGAGGTATTGTAATTAAGAAATGTGACAAATGCGTGACAGCGCATCATGAATCAAACTTTATGCTTGCGGTAAAGGCAAATGCAAGGTAAAACAAGTGCCCACGCCCAATTTTGATTGAACACGAATGCTGCCCCGGTGTTTTTCGATAATTCCATGTGAAATCGCCAACCCCATACCCATACCCTCGCCCACCGTTTTGGTAGTAAAAAACGGGTCAAAAATACGCGCGATAAGCTCTGGCTTAATGCCTGGGCCATTGTCTCGAAAGCTGATCAGTAAAAATTCTCCCTCAATTTCAGTGTTAATTTGCAATACGCCCGGCCGACTGGCGCGCACTTCGTCCGGGCGAGCCATCATCGCCTGACAGGCATTAACGATGAGATTCATAAACACTTGATTCAACTGCGCTGGCCAGCACAGCAATTCCGGGTTGACCGACAAATCGAGCTTAATTTCAATATCACCCGCATATTGCGTGCGCACCAAGTGTACGGTAGCGCGCAGGCTATCGGCCAGGGTCGCGACCACCCAGTCGGTTTCGCCCAAACGCGAGAAAGTACGCAAATCACGCACCAGATCACGAATTCGGGTGGTGCCCTCGCTCACCGCATCCAATGATTGGTGCAGTTTTTCAAAGCGCTGATTCAATGCATTGAGTAATTCTGGCGGTGCCTCATCGCCAGCCAAATGCAGTAAAAACTCACGCAGCTCTGCCAGATCGGTGCCCAAATTATATGCGCCCACATGGGCAAAATTGGACGGGTTATTGATTTCATGCGAAATGCCCGCCGTCAGCGTGCCGATCGAAGCCAGCTTTTCTTGCTGCACGATTTTCGCTTGCGCATCGTGCAAATACGCCATCGATTCGGCCAAATCGATATTCGATTGATTCAGCGACTGATTGGCCCTGAGCAACTCCTGCTGCTTTTGGTTCAATTCCGCCGTGCGTGCCGCCACTTGCTGCTCCAGTTCAATCTGGCGTTGCCGCAACCAACTGGTACGCCCCTGTAGCAATACCACGAATAACAAGAGTGCAGCCAGGGTAAAAATGAGGCGCACCCACCAGATTTGCCACCAATGCGGCAACACCACAACAGGCAACGCCAGACTTTGCGCACCCCATTCGCCCAAACGATTTGAAGCGCGCAATTGCAAACGATATTCTCCCGGCGGTAAATTGGTATAGCTGGCAAGGCGGCGCGTCACAGGGGTATTGATCCAATCATTGTCATAGCCCTCCAGGCGGTAGGAATAATGGATGCGGTCAGGCGCGGCATAGTCGAGAGCTGCAAATTCCACCGTAAGGCTGTTGGCCTTGGGTTGTACCGTCAAATCAGACCCAAGCCAATGCTCGGCCCCACCCAATTGAACATTGCTTGCCACAACCTGAGGAAAAGCATGGCTTGCCTGCATCAGGCGTGGGCGCACCACGGTGATGCCGCCCGCGCCGCCAAACAATAAATCACCTTGCCCGGTCTTGCTGCCCGAACCAACCCAATAGGTATCAATATTGACCCCCTCGGCACGGCGCAGTGGGCCAGCCTTCATTCTGACCGGATCAATTTGCGCCAAACCCTCATCGGTACTGACCCAGATTTTGCCATCATCATCCGGTAAAAACCGATTAATCATCAGATTATGCAAGCCTTGCGCCTGCCCGATAAATTGCACACCCGCCGTCTCTGGCCGTTGCGCATCCGGTAAAACGGCAATGCCATCACCCTGCCCCGCTATCCACAAGCGACCTTTTGGATCAAGCAACAAATTCGCAATAAAGGTGAAATGTTCCCCTTTGGGCGTGCTTTGGAGTTTGACCGGAAGCAATTTCTTTTTGCTCATATCAAAATGAAATAAACCGCCACTATTCGTCCCTATCCACAAGCCTGTCTTGCCGTCCCACGCAAAGGCACGCAAGGTAAAGCCATTCAGCGCTTCGGTGCCTGGCACCCGTTCCAATTTCGGTTCAGCCAAATCGGGGTCAAGCTGCCACAATCCATCGGCCGTGCCAAGCCATAAGCGTTTGGCGAAATACCCCAACACATAACTATGAATTCGCATTGCTCGCCCTGCAAAGGGAAAATCGTAAGCATGCAAGCCTTGCTTATCGGTGCGTAGCAAGCCAATTTCAGTCGCAAAATACACATCCCCATTGGGCAGCGTGAGCATATCTTGCACTATGGTGTTGGCTAACCGCCCCCCCCAAGGGCTGACGGTATTGTTTTCGGGGTTGAGCAAATTAACGCCCTGGCCGGATAAACCAAGCAAAATGCGATCCGGGGCCAGTGCCAAAATCGACCTTACGTCCATCCCGCTCATGCGGTTTGGCACGCCTGGCTTACCAAACACACTCAATACCCCGGCCTGGCTTGGATCATGCAAGCTCAAGCCACGCTCCGTCCCCACCCAAAGTAAGCCAGAGCGATCAACAAACAAGGCATTAACCGCATCGAAAATGACGCTCGTTGGCATACCTGGATCATGGCGCAAAACATCAACATATCCGGTTTTGAGGTTAATACGCATGATGCCCTGGGTAAAACTGCCCAGCCATATCTGGCCAACCGGGGCTTCAACCAGTGTGGAAAAACGGCCCAGCGTAATCAATGCTTGCTGCTGCGCTGTGAGTGGGAAGGGTGTTACCAGCGTTTGTTTGGGATCGATGACCAATAAGCCATGAGCCGTGGTAACGGCTAAAATACGACCATCTTGCAAGCGCCGAAAACTCGCGATATGGAGGGTTGCGTCAGATGCTATCGATAAGCCGATGTTTTGCATGGGCGCTTGCGGCGATTCTTGCAGCCATAAACCGTCCCTGGTCGCTATCCATAAACGCCCCTGATTATCACCTTCAATGGCAATAACAGCGCCACCCAGCGCGGTTTTGTCGGGTTGGCTGATGCCGCGTTGCCAACGCACTTTACCATTTTCCGTCACATGGACCAGACCGGAACTGGTGCCGATCAACAAGCCCCCTTGCGGGTCATTAAAAAAGCAATATATCCGGGCCAGTTGGCCGCCAGCCAACAAAGGCGTTTCAATAAACTGATCCAGGGCGGCATCATAACGCACCACCCTGCCATTATTCATGGCCACCCACAAGCGCCCTTGACGGTCGGTATGCAATTTAAGAATGGAGCTGTTAGGGAGGCCATTGGCTTTGCCGGATTGGGCGCGATAGGCCCGAAAGCGATAGCCATCCCAACGCGCCAAGCCATTTTCTGTGCCAACCCAAATAAAACCGTCGCCAGTTTGACTGATCGCGGTAACAACCGGGTGGGGTAACCCTTGCTCAATAGAAATATGACGAAATACGGTATCGGCGACGGCGGGCCAGTTGCTTGCCCATGCCAGCAGAGGACTAAACAACATGAGCGCCAGACATAGACAAAAAGTCAACAGGAAGCCTTGCGCTTGTTGTTTCAGTGCAGGATAATATGCCACGCTCGCCATGCCCGACTCATCCTTGCATGTTGAATAAGATTCGAATGCCCAATGCGACATCATACCAGCTTGACGAGTGAGGCAAGCACTTTCATTTCAGCAATTTATTCGACACCAGCCTGGCTTGTTGGCTTTTTGCCGCAGATCGGCAATCCAATTTGGCGTTAACAAGGATGCGCACTCAATCATTGCGTGCCAGATTTTCGCCCGCAAGCAAGGCATAGGCTTTCCCGTCAAAGCGATAACGCGCACTGCCCTTGACTGTTTTTTTCACCCTTGCCTTGCCTTTTTTCTCAGGCAGCGTGCTTTCGTAGCCTTTAAAATCGAGCACCAAATCATCAAAACCAAGCGGATTATCACCTGCTGCAAAATGGTATTTGCCTTCCACGTGCCAGCATTTTTCAGTTTCATCCAGACAAGCACCGTCATTATCGGATTCCAATGGAATCACTTCGGTGCCCAGTTGCTCAATTTTGTCCACGCCCAGCTTAAACAGCGCGATACCGTCGATAAATTGGCCTTGCCCGGTAAAATAACTGTGTATCACCATGCCCGGCTTACCACCACCAAGGCGAACCCATTGCGGCAGGCCAAAGCGGCCATCCGAACCCAGTTCGGCGATATGTTCGTGGCGTTTTTCCACTTGCCAGGCTTGGCCATGTTTGGCAAAAGCAAATACGCTCAATATCCCAGGGCTGCCGTGCCCACTCACAATTTGGCCCTGTTCATCATGCATTTGTGAATTGGTGAGCAAAATCATGCGCCCATCGTCCAATTGTTTGTGCGCCACGGCTTGAATCAAATAGCTTTCTCTTTTCCCGGAATCGCGCCCATCGGGCATGTCGGCAATGGCGAATTGGCGATCTTGGCGAAACTTGTCACCAAACACGATTTTCATCAATTTGGCGCGAAATTGATCCTCTTCGCTCATTGCCGCAAGGTGATCGGCATCTTGCCTGGCGGTTGGGGAACTCGCTTGCAAGGCGGCGTTGCCAGTCGGCGCGCCCGAATCGTTGGCGCGCAGGCTGGCTGAAGTTGAAACTGAAGCTGATACTGAAGCTGAAATTGACGCTGCCGCGCTACTTGGCTTGGTATCCGACTTGCACCCGCTTAGCAGCGCCAACACCAACAAGCCAAGCAAGGGCAAACCCTGGCTTGGTGACGATGCCTGATTGTTAAAAAGTTGCTTCATGTCCATTCAAGTGCCCTCCAGCCAGCAAAACAAACAGTATAGCTGGCGTAAGGTGAATTTAGTTGCTGGAACAGCCAGTTTGCGCCACCCCATGTACCAGATCCAGAAATTTCAACTGATATCGTTTGCCCATGGCACGTTGACCGAGGCGGTCATAATGGATGCCATCGGTGCCGGTGTTCCAGGTGAGGCTGGTATTGCCGACACAGCCGGAATGCGTAATCACCTTTTGAATGCCGTTGGCCATGGTCAGAAACGACGCCCGGTCTTGCGCGGTGCCGCTGGTGCTGCTGGCGGGTGAGTTGGGGCAGTTGCTCATAAAGCAAGGTGTGGGCACGCCAATGATCACCACCGCATTGGTGATGGCTACGCCATTGAGCTTGATGTTGCTGCGAAAATTGTTGATTAATTGCACCAGTTTCGACTGGTAAGTGGGAGATTTGGTGATATCGCCTGCAATGATATCGGTTTCACCCTGATGCCACAAAATGCCCTGGAAGCGGCTGGTGGGGTCAGCGGCCAATGCGGCGGCAATGGCGGCGTTGGCGCGCTTGATGGCACCGCTGGCCAAATCGCCGGTGGGCGTCCAATTATGGGTTTGGCTGGATTGAAAGCCGGTGCCACCCCATGCTGCACCGACCAGCAATATTTTCCGGTTCGGAAAACCACCGACGCCGCGCATGCGTGCCATATGCGCGTTGGCGAAACTCATGCCCAAGCCCATTCTGCCGGCCATAAGCGGTTCTTGATGAATGATCGGGTTATTGGCCTGCACCATTTTTCCCTGCGCGTGATCCCACATTTTGATATCGGCATTCCACTGTGAAACGGGTTCCGGGTCCACCGAACTGAGGTAGCCCCGGCCCGCCATATTGGATTGGCCGACCAGTAAAAAGATGTCATAGCCGGTGGTGGTGTCGCCAGCGTGGCTGAGTTTGCTGACACAAAGAAGCGTAATGATAATGACGACGAGTTTGAATAGTTTCATTGTTAGTCTTTCATTTTGGTTGGGGTGTGGGGAAATATACAATAACACATACTATTCATTGTGGCAACTTAAAGTATCTGAACAACCATCTGCGCGAGATTAAACCAACCCGTATCCACAATAGGCAATCCAAGCGCACGTCGCCATGCAATTCCTGCTTAAAGCCATTGCCGGATTCATTATTTGGTGCTATATTCGCAACCCAAGGTTCAACCAATTCTGAGGTAGCCAAGATGATTATCGAAGACGTTCGCAGTTACAAGCAAAAAGAAGAACAACTTGCTTTACTTAAAATATTGCTCATGGGGGAAAAAGATGCGCAAGCGGGCAAAGGCATGGCGGCAGATGAATTTCGCAAGCAATTGGCCGAATTTCAACCTGGGGAAGAAGTGATGTAATGCCATGGCTTTGATTATTTTGCCGGGTGCCCAAAATGATCGGTTTGAACTCAAGCAATTCATGTTTCAATATTCAGGCCGTGCCGCATGGGCTAAAGCCGAAACAGAAACCTTCCAGCAATTTAAACGGATTCAAGTCAAGCCCGATTTCGGCAAGATTGT
>CAMBDR010000118.1 GCA_945864765.1 Janthinobacterium lividum
ATGATTGCGGCTCAATCCATGGAGGGCCTGGAGGTGGTGTTGCCCACACTGCAAAGCCAGCAAAAAATTCTCGTCACGCTTGAATTAAATCAACAAATTTTGGCAGTTGAAGCCGAGCTGGCAAACAACCGAAAACACTTTAACGAACAAGCCCTGCTGCAATTTGCCCGGCACAGCGAGATGCAGGTTGCCGCATGACCAGGGACGATGGCCTTCACGCCAGTGTGTGGGCGGCCTGTGAAGCGTTTCGCGGTGATATGTCCTGGACAGAATGCCGCGACCATGCGCTGGCACTGATCTTCGTTAAATATATGAGCGACGTTTGGCATAAGATGTATGCGCAAAGCATTAGCGTGTTTGGGAACGTGGACGGGCAAACCGACGATCTGATACGCCGCGCCATGATCCGGTTCCGCTTTTACTTGCCAAACATAGAGGTGCATGACTTCAAAAGTGCGCGGTTGTCGGATAAATTTTTGGCCGATATTTATAGCATCAACCAACGGCGCGAAAAACCCGATATTGGCTTTATGATTGACCGCACCCTGGCCTTGCTGGAAGAAACCAATGCCCCCAAGCTCAATAACCTGTTCCAGCACCTGCGTTTTAATGGCGAAGTGGTACTCGGTTATGGGACACGCGCCATAATGCGCTTGCGCACATTGCTCTTGTTTCTTGCGGAACTGGACATGCGCGCACAAATGTGGGCTTACCCTGCCCTTTTTTTGTTTTTAATTGAACGCTTTGCGCTGGAAAACGACAGCACCCCCGAAACCCCGCGCGAAATAGCGCGCTTGTTGTTCCATTTGACCAAGCCAAGCCCCCGTGAACACGTGGCCGACCCGGTTTGTGCCAGCGCCAGTTTATTGCTGGCCGCCAGCCACTATGGTGTGCCCCTGGTTTTGGCCGGGCAAGAAGCGGCGGGCAACCTGTGGGCCATTGCGCGTATGAATTTGCTGGTGCATGAAAAGGATGACAGCATCATCCAATGGGGCGATGGTTTGTGCGAACCGAAATTATTGGATGGACACCAATTGCACCAATTTGATGTGGTACTGGCCAACCCACCGCAAGACAATGCAGCATGGCTCGCAGCATGGCTCTCAGGGCAGGCAGCGCATGATGCCTGGGCACGTTTTGAGCGCGGCCTGCCCCCCAAAACGCGCGTGGATTATGCCTGGATTAGCCATTGCCTGGCCATGACACGCCCCGGCAGTGGGCGTTTGGCGATGATTCTGCCACAAAGAATTTTGTATGGTGCGGGTGTGGAAGGCCGCATCCGCCGCCGCTTGCTGGAAGAAAATTTGCTCGATACGGTGATTTTGTTGCCTGCCGATGTATTACCCGCTGCGCCCGTGCCCATGCTGGTTTGTTTGTTTGATCGCGCCCGCGAGGCCGGTGGCGCAAGGGCGCATGTGCGCGATGTGCTGTTGATGGATGCCAGTGGCGCAATCGGCCCGAACAAGCAGTTGCGTTTATTGCCAGCCGGCCAAATTGATGAAATAGTTGTTTATGTGGCTTTTCGCCAAACCTGGGAGCCGCACTGCTACCTGGCCAGTATCGAGGAAATAGCCGCCAACGATTATGATTTGAGTTTGCCACGCTACCTGCGTGCGCACGAACCGCACCCGGCGCGTGATTTACCCAAGGTAGCGCAAGAAATTACGACGTTGGCGCAAACTTTGCAGGGTTTGCAAAACCAAATGGCGCAGCAACTGGCGAGCCTGATTGACGCTGCAAATGGGCGCTAAGCCAATTCATCGGGTAAAAGCAAAACCCTGAACGAGCTCATTGAGTGAGCCAATCTAAGGGGTGGGCACGGGTGCCCGCCAACGCATGGCCGGGTGTTGGCCTCATTCCAGAACTGCACCACAGGTCAAAAAAATATTCCACCAAATGCGCCTTGCCTGAAAGCATCAAGTATGATGGATGATGGGTAAGCATGGTTGGGTGTGTTTTTGCTTGAGAGTCGGCGCAACATGAAAGCTTCCGGGATTACCATTTTGTGCAAATCAGGATTGCGCATCCTCATTCTGATGATGTGTTGCTGGCTTATTGCCCCGGCGCTCAAGGCGCAGGACTTTCCCTTTACCCAACCACAGTTTGAACGCGTGAGTGATGCCGAAACCCTGGATAACCAACCCATCACCGCACTGGCTCAGGATGCGCGCGGCTTGCTCTGGATCGGCACGCAAAAGGGCTTGATCCGTTACGACGGTTACCGGTTTCGCAGATTTGTCCATCATGCCAACGACCCATTCTCGCTGGCGGGTGATTACGTGTATTCTTTGTGGGCCGGGCCAGACGGGCGGATTTGGGTGGGTAGCGCCAGCGACGGCATCTCGGTATTTGATCCGGGCACGGAGCGCTTCGAGCCGATCCACCACGATGCAAAAGTGCCGCACAGCCTGAGTGCGGGCAGGATTTGGGCCATCACCGGGGATAATGACGGCGGAATCTGGGTTGCCACCGAGCAGGGCCTGGATTATCGGCCCCAATCCGGCCCGGGCTTTATCCATTTCAGACATGGCAGTAGCCCGAACAGCCTCTTGGCTAACCACGTAAAAAGCTTGCTATGGGATAAAACAGGTCGCCTGTGGGTAGGCAGCAACCGTGGCTTACAACGCATGGCCAAGGACGGTAAAAGCTTCGCCACCATTGTCACGGGCAAAAGTGTGGAAACCCTGTTTCAGGCGCAGGATGGCAAGCTGTGGTTGGGTAGCGCCGAGCACGGTGCGGCCTGGCTGATGCCGGATGGCGACGCGTCTGGCCCAGCCCCGCCCGCACCCGAGCTACACTGGCTGCCTTTGGGGCAACTCAGTCACCCCTGGGTTATGGGCATTGCACAGGTGCAAACCGGGCAAATCTGGCTGGCAACCCGGGGCGGCGTCAGTGTGGTGGCTGCCAGTGACGGCCGATTGCTGCAAACCTTGCGCCATGATGCATCGCTACCCGGTAGTTTGGCGCTCGATTCGGTCAAACCGATGTTGCTCGACCATGCCGGCTGGCTGTGGCTTGGCACCTGGGGTGGTGGCTTACAGCGCATCAATACCAACAACACCATGCTGCGTGTGCTAAGGCATAGCCCAAAGCAGCCCACTGGCCTGAGCCACCCGGATATCCGCAGCATACTGGAACTGGCCAATGGTCAATTGCTATTTGGCAGCGATGGCAACGGGATCGATATTTTTGACCGCCAACGCGGACTGGTCGGTGCTTATCGGCCACGCCGGGGTGATGGCCCGCCGACCCCAAGCGACACACTGCCGGATGGAACCGTTTTTGCACTGGCCCAAAGCGCCGATGGCACCATCTGGGCTGGCACCCGCCAGGCTGGCCTGGTGCGCAAAAGCCCTGGCAGCAGTGCCTGGTTGGCGGTGCCGGGTTTGCCCGGCGTACAGGTGGTCAAGCTGCTGGTCAGCCGTGACGGCAGCCTATGGGCAGGCACCAATCACGGCGTGGCGCGCTGGCGAGCAAAGAGGCAGATGGCAGCGCCCGAATCAGCATCAGCATCAGCATCAGCGTCAGCACCAGCACCAGCGCGCTTTGAAACCATCAGCGATGCACAGGGCAAGCCGATGCAAGGCTTTGTGAATGCCATGGCAGAAGACGAACAAGGGCGCATCTGGATAGGCACGCGCAGCGGTTTATGGTTGCATGATCCAGGACGGCCAGGCTTGATTGCCATTCCCGCCGCACCAGAGCAGCCTGACGGCTTGATTTCCGACTATATTGCCGGCCTGTTGTTTGACAGCCATGGCCGCCTCTGGCTCAGCACCGACAAGGGCTTGGCGCGTTTGCAAAATTGGGATGGCAAGCGGGCCCGGTTTGAACATATCAGCACCCTGCTGGGCCAACCTGACAAAGCCCTGGGTGCAAGTTTAATGGAAGACCAGGCAGGCCGAATTTGGACCGGCGGCGAGATCATGGAGCCAGCCACCATGCGCATTGCTCCCATCACCCAGGCAGACGGCATGGATATTGGTGCAAGCTGGAGTCGTTCCTATGCCAAAACCCGTGACGGTTTGCTGTTTTTTGGCGGCACGCAAGGGGTGGCAATCATCGATCCACGCCGCTATCAAGCCTATGACACTATCCCGCCCGTGGTGGCCGTGGCCTTAAGCATCAATGGCCAAACCACACCCTTGGGGCCGTTGGCAGGTCAACCAAAAAATTCACCCGCCAGGCCAGCAGCGGCCATGCCCACACTCGCCTCCCTCACCCTGACTCCGGAACAACGCAGCTTCGCCCTGGAATTTTCCGCCCTCGATTATGCCGAACCCAAGAAAAACCGCTACCAATACCGCCTCATCGGCTACGAAAACGACTGGATCAGTGCCGATGCCGATCATCGCAGCGCCGCCTATGGCAATTTACCGCCGGGTGCTTACACCCTGGTGGTCAAGGGTAGCAATCGGCTGGGCGAGTTTAGTGCGCAAGAATTGCGCATTGCAATTCAGGTTTTGCCCGCATGGTGGCAAAGCTTCTGGTTTCGGGCCTTGCTATTGCTGGTGTTGGGTAGTGCAATCCATGGTGGCATGCGCTGGCGCGTGCGAGGCTTGCGCAAAAAGGCACTGGCCTTACAAAATTTGGTCGCGGCGCGCACGGCGGATATTCTCAATCTGAGCAAAATCGGCCAGGATTTAACCGCCACGCTGGACGTTGAGCAAGCCTTCAAGCGGGTCAGGGAACAAGTTAGCGCGCGGCTGGACGCGTATGTGTTTTCCATCGCCGTGTATGACGAAGCGACAGCGCAAATCAGGTTTGTTTATGAAATCGAAAATCAGCAACGCGTGCCCACCAACACCTTGAGCATGAGCGAGCATAACCGCCCGGCGGTTTGGTGCGTGCGCGAGCAGCGCGAGTTGGCCGTCCCAACCTTGCTCGGTTTGCTGGACTATATTGACACCATTTTGCCGCCGATTGCAGGCGATCAAATGGAATCGGTGGTCTATTTACCCTTGCTGGTGGAACAGCGCGTCATCGGCTGCCTCTCGGTGCAAAGCCCGAGGCAATACGCCTACAACCCGGACCAACTCGAATTTTTACGCGTGCTGGCCAGTTACACCGCGATTGCGCTCTCCAATTCCGGTGCCCATGCCGACCTGGCCAAATCCCATGCCAGCCTGGCCGCCACCCACAGCGAATTAACTGCGGCCCACAGCGAACTGGCAGCCACCCATCAACATCTGCAAGAAACCCAGCAGCAACTGCTGTTGCAAGAGAAAATGGCCGGCCTTGGCACGCTCACCGCCGGGGTTGCGCACGAGATTAACAACCCCACCCATTTTGCCCACGTGGCAGCGCAGATTTTACAGATGGAAATTGCCGAATTTGAGCAATTCCTGGCCAGTCTGGTCGATGGCGAGGGAGATGCGGGACAAGAGATTTTGCAAGCCTTCCGTGCGCGCTTTGCCCGGCTGGAAAGCAATGTCAGCACGGTGTTACACGGCACCGAGCGCATCAGCAGCATCGTCAAGGATTTGCGCGCCTTTTCCCGGCTTGATGAGTCGGACCGAAAAACGGTGCGCATCTCGGAATGCCTGCTCTCCACCGTTAATCTGGTGCGTACCAGCTGGCAGGAACAGGTGGAATTCATCACCGAATTTGGCGACGACCCGGAACTGGAATGTTGGCCCGCGCTACTGAATCAAGTGTTTATGAATTTGCTGGTCAATGGCTGCCAGGCGATTGCGGAAAAATATCAACATCAACATAAGCATCAACATAAGCAGCGCGGCAAGCTATCGCTGCGCTTGCGTATTAGCGCGGCTGGGGATGCTCTGGAGATTGATTTTGAGGATAACGGCAGCGGCATCGACCCCGCCATCCACGCGCGGATTATGGAACCCTTCTTTACCACCAAAGAAGTGGGTTCCGGCAGTGGGCTGGGGCTTTCCACCGCGTTTGGTATTGTGAAAAAACATGGCGGCACGCTAGAATTTAGCTCGGTGCCGGGTGAGGGCAGTTGTTTTACCGTCAAGCTGCCGTTGTTGGCCACTGAAGGTTGCGGTAAATAGATCCCTCCACGTTGTACCATACCTGAATGCATCAGGTATGATGGCTGACATAACCACGGGTTCGGCTTGTTCCGCGCCAAAGAGACGAGGCGCCATGAAAGCTGTCATCATAAAAATTTTGCGCAAGATGGGCTTGACTACCAGCAGCGTCGCCGGCATTGCGGCCATGCTGCTGTGTTGCTGTGCTATGGCACAGGTGAAGGACTTTGCGTTTACGGAACCAGAATTTGAAACCCTGCGTGATGCGGAAAGCATCGACAACCAAGCCATTACCGCATTGGCGCAGGATGCACGCGGCCTGATCTGGATCGGCACGCCTGATGGCCTGGTGCGTTACGACGGCTACCGTTTCCGCAAGTTTGCTCACAAGGCCAGCGACCCGTTCTCACTGGCGGGGGATTATGTCAATGCCTTATCCGTTGCAAAAGACGGCCGAATTTGGGTTGGCACCTATAGCGACGGCATCTCGGTATTTGACCCTGGCACTGAGCACTTTGAGCATTTTAAGCATGATGCAAATACCTCGAATAGCCTCTCTGGCGGCAGAATTTTGGCCGTGGCCAATGATGGACGGGGCGGGATGTGGATTGGCACCGATCAGGGGCTGAACCACCTGCCACCGGCTAGCCGCCGCTTTGTACATTTCAGGCATGGACCTGATCCGCACAGCCTGATGGACGACCAGGTGCGCAGCCTGTTACTGGACAAGGCAGGCCGCCTGTGGGTGGGCAGCAACAGCGGTTTGCAACGGCTCTCGCTGGACGGAAAAAGCTTTGAAACGGTCGTGACAGACAAGAATGTACAAACCCTGTTCCAGGCGCAGGACGGTAAACTGTGGCTTGGAACCTATGCACATGGTGCCGCATGGCTGGACGCATCGCAGCAGCCACACTGGCTACCGTTGGCGCAACTGAGCCACCCCTGGATTAGCGCAATAGCACAAGCAAACACAGACCAAATCTGGCTGGCAA
The DNA here is from genome assembly GCA_945864765.1 of Janthinobacterium lividum. GTDB lineage: Bacteria > Pseudomonadota > Gammaproteobacteria > Burkholderiales > Burkholderiaceae_D > CAMBDR01. The sequence goes on from CAMBDR010000118.1 coordinate 6,992, forward strand.
GTTTTGGTGGCGGTATCACTATCGTTGCGGCCAGCGACGGCCATGTACTGCAAACCTTGCGCCATGACCCTCTGGTTACGGGCAGCCTCGCGTTCGATAGCCTGAGACCCCTGCTGCTGGATCGGGCTGGCTGGCTGTGGGTGGGTACCTGGGGAGCGGGTTTGCAACGCATGAATACCAACAACACCATGCTGCGCATACTCAGGCACAGCGCAAAACGGCCAAACGGCTTGAGCCACCCCGACGTAAGGAGTGTGCTGGAGATGGCCGATGGCCGTTTGGCTTTTGGTACCAGCGGCAACGGGATGGATATTTTTGACAGGCAGCGTGGTCTGACAGGTGGCTATAGAACAGGTCAGAGACAAGGCAAGGGCCAGGCAGGTGGTCTGCCGGATGCGACCATTTTGGCGTTGGCCCAAACCAGCGACGGCTCACTCTGGGCGGGTACCCAGTTGGCCGGGCTGGTGCGGCAATTGCCCGGCAGCACCGCCTGGGTGGCGGTGCCGGGTTTGCCCGGCAAGCAAGTGCGCAAGTTACTCACTGGTCGTGACGGTAGCCTGTGGGCCGAAACCGGTCGCGGGGTGGCACGCTGGCACCCGACTACACAGCCACCCCATCCTGCCCGGAAGGGCGACCCGGCAGAGCCGCCAGCGCGCTTCGAGGTGCTGACCAACGAACGGGGCGAGGCGATGGAAAGCCATGTCAATTCGCTGGCCGAAGACGGGCAAGGCCGGGTCTGGATAGGGTCAAATAACGGTTTGTGGCTACATGAGCCACATCGCCGTGGCCTGATTCACATCCCCACCGACCCCAAGCACCCGGACGGCCTGGTTTCTAACTATATTTCAGGCCTGCTGATAGACAGTCGTAACCGTTTGTGGGTCTCGACCGATAAGGGGCTGGAACGATTGAAAAGCCTGGACGGCAAACTGGCCCGGTTCGAGCATGTTAGCGCCCTGCTTGGCCAACCCGGCAAAGCCATGGGAGAAAACTTGCTGGAAGACCGGCAAGGCCGCATCTGGACGGAAGAAGGGGTGATTGAGCAGGTTGGCCGGGGTGCGGATGACACACTGCGCAGAACCCCGCTCACACAGGCTGACGGCATAAATTTTGGCACAAACTGGACAGGCTCCTATGGCAAAACCCGTGACGGTTTGCTGCTCTTTGGTGGCACGCAAGGTGTGGTCATTATTGACCCGGCACGCTTCAAAGCGTATGACTATGCTCCGCCGCTGGCCGTTACTGGGCTAAAGATCAATGGCGAAGCGGTGGCACCGGGCGTTTTGGCAAACCCCTTGGCAAACCCCTTGGCAAACCCCTTGGCTAACCCGTCACCACAAGCTGGGGCAAGCAACACCGCCAGCCTGACCCTGGCCCCCGCGCAGCGCAATTTTGCCATTGAGTTTGCCGCCCTTGACTATTCAGCGCCAAAGAAAAACCGCTACCAATACCGCCTGCAGGGCTATGAAAAAGACTGGATCAATACCGACGCCGACCACCGTAGCGCCGCCTATGGCAATTTGTGGCCGGGCATGTACACGCTGCAAGTGCGCGGCAGTAACCGCGTGGGCGACTGGAGTATGCATGAGCTGAGTATCCCGATCCGGGTTTTGCCCGCCTGGTGGCAAACCTGGTGGTTCGCTCTGGTGTTGTTGCTGCTGATGGGTGGCGCACTCTACGGTGGTGTTCGCTGGCGTGTGGCGGGGTTGCGCAAAAAAGCGTGGGCCTTGCAAAAACTGGTTGCGGCACGCACCGCCGATATCGTCAAGCTGGGCGAGATCGGCCAGGAACTCACCTCAACGCTGGACATGGAGCAAGCCTTCGAACGGGTCTGGAAACAGGTCAGCGCCCGGCTGGATGCGCACGTATTTTCAATTGGCCTGTATGACGAAGCGGCAGCACAAATCGTGTTTGTGTATGAAATCGAAAACCATGAGCGCTTGCCCAAGCTCGTATTGCGCATGAGCGAGCATGAGCGCCCTGCGGTCTGGTGCGTGCGCGAACGGCGCGAGCTGGCCGTCACAACCAGAGCCGAATTGATCAACTACATCAACACCATTTTACCGCCCAGCGCAGGCCAACCAATGGAAACAGTGGTCTATCTACCCTTGCTGGTTGAACAGCGCGTGATCGGCT
>CAMBDR010000119.1 GCA_945864765.1 Janthinobacterium lividum
AAGTAGATAAGAAATTGTTTTCAACCCGTACCGAATACCATTGCGCCCGTTGCGGTGGCCATCAGGGCCATGTTTTTGATGATGGCCCGAAACCAACCGGTTTGCGTTACTGCAACAACGGTGTGGCTTTGAAATTTGTCTCTGCTACTGAAAAATTACCGGAGTTGCGCTCATGAGATCTTTGTTTCGTTTATTAAGCAAGTCAATTACCGTCGGTGTCACCATTCTGGCCTGCCTGATCGGTATCAATGTGCAAGCCCAAAGTGCCAGCGCGTCGGTGCCCAAGGCGGCTGGCAACAAGAGCGCGACCGCCGTGTTTGCGGGCGGCTGCTTTTGGTGCGTCGAGGCGGATTTTGAAAAATTGCCCGGCGTGTTGGCGGCGGAATCGGGCTATACCGCCGGAAAAACCTTGAACCCGACTTACCACGATGTCAGTGCCGGCGGCACTGGCCATAGCGAAGCGGTCAAGGTTACCTATGATCCGGCCAAAGTGAGTTATGCCACACTGCTTGACTACTTTTGGCACCATATCGACCCAACCGTCAAAGACAAGCAGTTTTGCGACACAGGTAATCAATATCGCAGCGCAATCTATTACAAGGACGAAGCGCAAAAAGCGCTGGTTGAAGCGAGTAAGGCAGCGCTTTTAAAGTCGGGAAAGTTGAAGGAAATTCACACTGAAATCGCACCGGAAGTGGTGTTTTATCCGGCTGAAGAATATCATCAAGATTACTACAAAAAGAATCCGGTGCGGTATAAGTATTATCGTTACAATTGCGGACGTGATGCCAGGGTTGCTGAAGTGTGGGGCAAAGCACACTGATTCACTAACAAATTTGGCTGGACTCGGGTGTGTGGGAAATGATTTGATCGGCTATACTGCCAAGATCATTTTTCACTTGCCTGATACCATGACCGACTCAACCAAGCCTGACTCGCCTCCCGCTGGCGCATCCCCATCCACATCCATATCCACATCCATATCCACATCCTCGCTTGACCCGGTCGATGCACAAGACTGGGCGACTTTGCGCGCCAGCGGCCACCAAATGCTGGACGATATGTTCGATTATTTGCAAAACATTCGCCAGCGACCAGTGTGGCAGCCGATTCCCGATACGGCGCGCCATGATTTTCAGGAAACCTTACCGCAACAGGGGCAATCGCTCGATCAGGTCTACCAAAGCTTTGCCGAACAAGTGTTACCCTATTCGATAGGCAACGTCCACCCCGGTTTTATGGGCTGGGTGAATGGTGGCGGCACCCCGGTTGGCATGTTGGCGGAAATGTTGGCCGCCGGATTAAATGCCAATTTGGGGGGACGCAACCATATGCCGATTGTGGTAGAACAACAGGTGGTGCAATGGGTACGTGAGCTATTTTCTTTTCCCGATTGTGCCTCCGGCTTATTTGTGACGGGCACGTCAATTGCCAATTTTATTGCCGTCACGGTGGCGCGCACCCGTGCCTTGGGGCAAGCGGTACGCCAGCAGGGAATGCGCGAGCAACGCCTGTGTGCCTATACTTCGGCAGGCGCGCATGCCTGCGTGGCGCAGGCACTGGATTTATCCGGTCTGGGCATTCATGCTTTACGCCAAATTCCGTTTAACGAGCGCTTTGAAATGGATTTGGCCGTGTTGCGCCAAACCATTGCGGACGACCGGGCGGCGGGTTGGCAGCCGTTTTTATTGGTCGGCACGGCAGGTAGCGTGGATGTGGGGGCGATTGATGATTTGCAGGCATTGGCCGATATTGCCCAGCAAGAGCGGCTTTGGTTTCATATCGATGGCGCATTTGGGGCGTTGGCCATGATGTCGCCACAACTTGCACCAAAATTGCGCGGTATCGAACGTGCCGATTCGATTGCCTTCGATTTCCACAAATGGATGCAAGTGCCCTACGATGCGGGCTTCATTTTGGTGCGTGACGGCGCACTGCACCATGATACCTTCGCCCAACCCGCCACGTATTTACGCCGTGACACCCGGGGTGCAGCCGCCGGTTCACCCTGGCCCTGTGATTTTGGCCCCGATTTATCGCGCGGTTTCCGGGCTTTAAAGACCTGGATGACGATTAAGACCTATGGCGTCGAACGATTGGGCCAGGTGATGGCCGCAACCTGCGATCTGGCACAGTACTTGCTTAATAAAATTCAAGTTTGCCCGGAATTGGAGTTGATGGCACCCGTGAATTTGAATATTGTTTGCTTTCGCTATCGCCCGCTCAAATCTGACGATTCAGGCAGCCATCGCGAGTTTGATTTGGCCAGCTTGAATGCGATGAATGCCGAGCTGATTATTCAATTGCATGAGTCGGGCATTGCCTTACCGTCTGCCACCACCCTGGGTGGGCAATTGGTGATACGGGCAGCGTTGTTTAATCATCGAACCCAGGTGCAAGATGTGGATGGCTTAATCGCCGCTTGTTTGCGTCTGGGGAGGGCGCTTCGGAATGCCGCTCAGTAATTGAGCTGAAAATTGAGGGCAAAAAAAAGCCCACATAATTTGTGGGCTCGAATTCTATTTCCAGTTGGAGATAGAGGAGACAGGTGAAATTATGCCTGTCTGCAATATATTCGTCCAATTTATCTTTGAAATTTCAGATATTTTCATTATGAATATCTCGCCACCTAATTGCGGATTGAGATATTCGCCAATAAAATATCAGATATTCATCTACCCTTAAATGCCAGTGCGAGTCAGGTTGGCCTTTAACGCTTCGCCCAGGCTACTGTGGCTTTCAGCCAAGTGGGCTTTGGCTTCTTTGCTCATCGATTTGCTCATTGGACGGCTTAGGGCCAATTGAATGTCCTTTTGCAATTGGAGTGCATTCTCGCGCAGCAGGCTACGGGCGTCGGCCGGGGTGGCGGCGGCAGGGCGGGTCAAGATATTGCCGATCCGTTTAATGTGCTCGCGTTGCAAATTGCGTCGCATCGCCACCACCTCTTTGCCGTCTTTTAATTCAGTCCAAATGGCAGTGGACAAAGTGTCATACATGTCGGCCAGCGATAACACTTTTTTGCTATCAGCCACTTTTTCGGCAGAATCGAGCAAACGGTGCGCGGTGATATCGCTCATTAATTGATCCAACACCCCGCTTTGCAAGGCCAATACCCGTGCCGCCAGTGAAGTATCACGCCGATTGCGTTCAAAATGATCGACCCCGAGGCGGCTCAGCAGTTCGGGAGTGAGTTTAAAGCTATCCGGTTTAAACAGATTTTGCGTCAACAAATTGAGTGCTTCGCGCTGGCGTGCTGCCGCCAGCGGAGTGAAAGTCGCACGCCCGGTGCCTGCGTGATCGCGCAGGAAGGTGGTGCCGCCAATATATTTGGTGACAGGCGGGACTGAGCGCACAAACTGGCTAAAGCCGTATTCGTAACTGCGACGCAGGGTTTCATAGCTCTCGCCGGGCTTTAATTGTTTGGTTTGCAGCCTATCCCATAATTCGCGTGAGTTGAAGAGGCGTTTCTTTAAATAAGCTAAAGGATCGTGCCCCAAATCAAACACGTTAACATCAGGGTCAGACACCTGGCCACCGGAATCTTCATCGGTGCCATACGCCAATAATGGCTCAGTGGAACGTGCGGCAATTTTGGCCAGCTCCGCCGCTTCGGTGGCCGGGTCGAGTGGTTTGTAGGCGTATTCAATGGCCCAATAATCGTAAGGCCCCAGGGTGGACATCACATATTCACCTTGTGGCTCGCCTTTGGTGGCAATATTAAAGGGCGTGTAATCCATGATCGAGCCAGTCATGCCATTCTTTTTGGTGAATTCCGGGTTGCCAAGCTGTTGTAGCGTGTAAATGGTGGAGGCCCGGAAATTGTGGCGCAAACCCAGGGTGTGGCCCACTTCATGCATGATCACATCTTTGACATAGGCTTGCGCCAAGGCTTCGGCTTGCGGGCTATCCATACTCATTTCACCGCGCAATTCAAGCAGTTCACGCGCAAAATCAAATTCATGGGGCGCTTCAAGACCATAGCGGCAATGTTCCGGGGCCTGGCCGGGCAATTTTCCCGATAATTGTGTCGATAAATTCGTGGCCCATTGCGCGGGGGTCTGATCTTCCGCAATAAAGCGCCGTGCGCCACGGGAAAATACATCCGACATCCCGATATCGGCATCCAGAATTTCACCGCTGCGCTCATCCACATGCGAAGGCCCAATCGCAAAGCCGACATCGGCTCCGGCAAACCAGCGGATGGATGCATGGCTGGCATCAAGCGTATCAAATTCATCGGTCGTGGTCTGCTGTTTGGCCACCACGGCATTTTTAAAACCGATGCGCTCAAATGCCAGATTCCATTCCAATATACCTGCGGTGATGGATTGGCGATATTTCTCCGGAATGTTTTTATCCAGCCAGTAAACAATTGGTTTTATCGGTTCCGACAGGGCCGCTTGTGGATCTTTCTTTTCCAAACGCCAACGGTGCACCAGATGGCGCGTGTTTTTGGCCGTGGTGTCATTAGTAAAATCAACCTGACGTGTTTCAAAATGGCCAACCCGATCATCCGCAATGCGCGCCGCCATGACCTTGGCGGGCAAGGGCGCGAAGCTATAGTAAAAGCCGAGGAAAAAGCTGCGTGGATCAGGTACGGTGGTGGGTGGGCTGGGCAGCACCGCAGGTGGGGGCGGCGGCACCAGTGGCGGAACCGATAACTTGGGTACGGCAAAGTGGGCATTGACTGCAAAACCGGTGAGCTGCTCATCGCTGCGCACTTTGCCAAAACTGGTATTTTTTGCGTCCAAGGCGAACGGCATGCGGTACACGTACTCAAGTCGGAAGGCATAAGCGGGAATATCGGCAAATAATAGCGTACTGGCATCGACCAAAAACGCTTTGCTGATGCTGTGCTCTTTGCTCAAAACCGGGGCGCTGGAGAGCAAGCTATCGGAAAAACCCTGCGCCACGACCAGTGCTTGCGGCGTGCCCGGCTGGGCCAGGTATTCCATGTTTTTCGCCAACAATTGAATTTGATTGCCGATGCGGCGGAAGTATGCGGTGTAACTGCCCGCCATTTGGCTGCCATAAATACGGCGCTCGCCAATGCCGTTGGTGGTGCCAATCTGGAAGAAAAAGGGTTGCTCCAATTGTTCCGGGCGAATTTCCAGCCAAACTTTGTCATCTTTGCGATGCGTGGTAAAAAAGCCTTTGCTTTCTTTGGCATCTTTAATGAGCTCATGAAATGGCTTTAAGCCAGACGCCTCTGGCACTTTTGCTGCACCTGACCCTGCGGCGGGGGCGGCGGCAGGTGCAGGTGCAGGTGCAGGGGTAGCGGCGGCTGGATTGGCCTCCTGTGCGTGGCTACTATTAAAGATCAGAAATAAACTGCTTGCCAATACGGTTAGCGCCGTGCGCGAAGGTTTAGAAAATAGCGTGTTCATGTTGTTGTAAAAGTTATTTTATAAAAATTATCGTTATGAATTATCGTTATGAATTGCGTTTTTTTGAAATCAATACTATGAAAATAATACAAATAACACTTTTTCCAATCGTCCCAAATCATCCGCTTCCAGTGCAACAGGTAGCGCGCATAAACGCAACACCTGAGCTTGCGGTGCTTCGGCTTTTTGGCCCGAACGCAATGACGATTGCAAAACTTCAACTTGTACCTTCAAGCGTTCACGCGCATACAATTCGGGGCTATCCAGGCTGAAAATAATTTCCAAATGCAATAGTTCAGCCAGAAATTGAGGACGGTTGCTGCGTAATTTTTCGATATAGCTTGTTGTACTCCCGCTTGCCCCCTGAGTTGCAGCCTGCAATGCAGCCTGAAAGCGGCGGTTTAGCGTGGTCTCCAACTCACGCCCCAGCGGCGCTATGGCTTGCCAGCGTTGTTGCCAGCGTTGTTGCCAGGATTGTTGCCAGGTTTCGGCATTCAAATCGGTGTTGGACTCTGACAGGGCGGCTTCGAGTTGCTGGCAAAGTGCCAGTTTTTGCCGGATATGCGCGTGCTCCTGTTGACGGGCGGCACGTTTGGCTTGCTCGATTTGCTGTTGCAAACCCTGTCTGGCGCGTTGATAGCGTTGTTCAATCGCTTGTTCCTGAGCGCGCGGCACGGCCCCGATTTGACTCCACGCATCCTGGCTGGCGCGCAATAATTTGGCTGCCTCAAGTGGGTCAAGCGCGTCAAGTGCATCAAGCGCGCCTTCCATCTGCGCGCACAGCGCTTCTTTGGCATGCAAGTGGTTGCGTCGTTCGGAATCGGCCACCTGGGCGGATTCTTTGCGGGCTGCAAACACGGCATCGCAGACGCTGCGAAAGCGTTGCCATAAATCCTGTTCCGGCTTGCGATCCAGCGGCAAGGCTTTGGCTTGTTCGTGCCAGCGTTCTTGCAATTGCCGCAGTAAATCGAGCGTGCCGCGATCATGTGGATTGCATGCCGCTATTTCTTTAATCATTTGTTCACGTCGCACCACCTCGTGACGCCGTTGTTCCGCCAAGGCGACACCGCTGACATTCATCAGGCGTTCAAACTCTTGATCGAGACGTTTTTTATCTTTACGTTCCAGCGGCCCCAATTGTTGCCAGTGTTGCCGCTGCCGTTGGGTAAAATGCGCGACCTGCCGCCAATCGGCGCTATCGGCGACAAAACTGGCGTTAAATTGCTCGATTTGTGCCAATAATGCTTGCGCCTGCTGTAAATTTTGCTGGCGCTCTTCGCCCAGCTTTTTGAAGTGCGCTGCGGCAGGCGCATACGCTTCGGTACAAGCATGGTCAAAGCGTTCCCACAGCGATTTGGGTGCGGCCCCCGAGGCGGTATCGAGTTTTTTCCAGCGCTCACGCATACTGCCCACTTTTTTAGCCAATTCAACCATGGCCAGCTCTTGTTGCGCCAGTTCTTCCACTGCCTTTATCAACTCTTCACGCGAGACATTGCCACCCCACTTGGCCCAACCCTCTAGCCGATGCAATTCGGCCCGGACCTGGCTCAAACGTGCCGCTTGCTGCGCATTCGGGCGCACTTGCTTGAGTTCACGCAAGACTTTATCGTGTTCAAAAGCGGCATGCAATAAGCCTTGTTCCAATGCTTTTTCCAGCGCATCGAGCGCACTGGCAAATTGTTGCAGCATGGCAGGGTCAGTTACTTGCTTGACCTTGGGCGCACGAGTACGTTCAATCGGCGTTGCGGGGGCATCGTCGCCATGGCTCACGCTTGGCAAGGTGGTTTCGGTAGCGCTTTCCGGTTCACGGATTTGCGGCGTTGGCATGCTGGCGGCAGCGGCTTGGGCTTGCTCGGCGGCTTGCTGTGCATTTGCCGCCATTAATTGCTCAGCTTGCTGCAAGTTGTGCCATTGCTGTTCCAGCCGGGCTTGGGTTTGCACCAATTCCAGCAACAGCGATTTGGGTACGGCATTGATTTCTGGCGCTTCCTGAAATTGTGCGCCACGTTGTACCAAGCTGCTCAATTGGCTGCTCAATTGTGTGCTCAATTGCCCGCTACTGATATCCGCTATTGGCTCCTGTGCAGCAAGGCTTTGTATGTGATCACGAATGGCGCGTTGCAATTGCATTTGCTGTTGCAAGCGCGCGCCAAGCTGCGCTCTGACCTGGGTAAATTCGGCGTGATCATCTTTTCCACCCGCCACTTGCCAACGTCGATCCAGTTCTGCCACTTGATTGGGCATTAATTGGGTTTCAGCCAGCAAACTTTTGGCAGACTCCAGGCACACCAGTAATTGTTGTTGCTGCTGTGCCTGATGCGCGAGAAATTGTAATCGTTGTTGTATCAATTTTTCCACACGGCGATCTGTATTGCGCATCGCTTGCAAGGCGCGCTCCAGCTGCGGCTTACTGTGCAATTTCTCGGCGGCCAGCAAACGGGCATCCGCAAATTGGCATTGTAGCAACAAGGCCAGGGCAAGCTCTTCATCAGAACCCAAGTTGCGCGCTTGCTCTAACGCAGCTTGTTTCTCTTGTTGGCGCGCTGCTGCGGCACTCGCTTGAGCGGGTGCGGCAGCGACGGGGGGCGGTGGTGCTTTGGGCGTGATTTTAGACGCCTTGGGCGCGGGTTGGCGTTTGAAAAGGAAATCGAACATATCTGGGCTTGGAGGAGATCGAACAAGACCGACATGATAGCAGAGTAGCGTGGTGCGCCAAACGAATTGCTTCTTGTTTCAGATTCTTTCGCTGATTTCTTTGCCTTTTTTTACTATTATTCGTCGATACTGGCGATCACGGGGGTGTGGTCCGACGGTTGCTCCCATTTGCGCGGCACCCGATCAATCACGCAGGCGTTGCAACGGCTGGCCAGCGCTTGCGACAATAAAATATGATCAATCCGCATCCCCTTGTTCAAGCGAAACCCGAGCGCGCGGTAATCCCACCAGCTAAATGATTTGGGTGCTTGATCAAACAGGCGAAATGAATCAGTCAAGCCGATATCGAGCAAGGCTTGCAAGGCTTGTCGTTCCGGTTCCGACACCAGCACCTGACCTTGCCACGCTGCCGGATCATGCACATCGGCGTCAGCCGGGGCGATATTATAGTCGCCCAATACGGCCAACTGCTCAAACTGTTGTCGTTGCTCGGCCAACCAGGTGCGAAATGCGGCCAGCCATTGCAATTTGTATTGATATTTATCCGAATCCAGCGCTTGCCCGTTGGGCACGTAGGCGCATACGATGCGCATGCCCGCGATGCTGGCGGTCAGAATGCGTTGTTGCTCGTCAGCAAAGTGCGGGTTATTGACAACCACATCGCTAATCGCATGGCGCGCCAGGATGGCGACACCGTTATAGGTTTTTTGCCCACTGAACACCACCTGATAGCCTGCGGCTTCGATTTCAGCCTGAGGAAATTTATCGTTGGTAAGTTTGGTTTCTTGCAGACACAGCACGTCTACCGGACTGGTTTCCAACCATTTAATGACTTGGGGCAAGCGAACTTTGAGGGAGTTGACGTTCCATGTAGCGATTTTCATTTGATGTTTAATCCGTTTCAGGGGTGGTAGCGTTATTCCAAATAATGCATTTTTTTGCCTCGACGGCAATTTTACAGCAGTTTGCAGAAATGCCACCGAATCAGTTTCATCAAAAAAATGAACATAGTTGTTTTTTT
>CAMBDR010000120.1 GCA_945864765.1 Janthinobacterium lividum
AGGTCGTCCGGCACCATGGCGGCAGAGAATACGATTTTGTAGGGATTTTTATCGCCGGAAAAACGCACATCCCGGTGAATCCGAAACAGCGCTTTTTTCGGGTTGCAACTCCGGATAAGTGGATCAAAACGACCCAGCTCAGCCAACAATTGCGTTACCGTCTGCAAAAATTCTTCGCGCAAAATGTCGTAACGCGGCCGATTCATGACAAACCACGGCCGATTATTATTGGCTTCCAGCTCAGTTAAAAATTGACTTAAATCGCGTCAGTGCATGCATCTTCCCTCAAGCTCATTCTTCTTCACTGCTACTGTCGCGTTTTGGGCGTTTGCCAACGATGATATCGAGTGAAGTTTCCTGGTTTTTGCGCAAAACCTGGAAGAGTACTTTCGAACCGGGCTTCAATTGCGCAATCATATTCAACATGTCACGGGTATCGTTAACGGGTTTGCCTTCAATCTTGAGCAAAATATCTCCGGGTCGCATGCCTGCTTTATCCGCCGGGCTATTGCGCCACACCCCACCAATGAGCGCACCCGACTTTTTCGCAATGCCAAGGCTTTCCGCCAATTCCGGCGTAATATCTTGCGGTTCCACACCAATCCAACCCCGTGTTACCGAACCACTTTGAATAATCGCCTCCATTACTTGCTTCGCGGTTGAAACCGGAATGGCAAAACCGATTCCCAGGGAACCACCGGATTTGGAATAAATCGCCGAATTAATCCCAAGCAAATTGCCCTTGGTATCAACCAACGCGCCGCCCGAATTACCGGGGTTGATGGCGGCATCGGTTTGAATGAAATTTTCATACGCATTAATCCCCAAATGATTACGCCCGGTGGCCGAGATAATACCCATGGTGACCGTTTGCCCCACGCCAAACGGGTTACCCACGGCCAACACCACATCACCCACTTGTGCCTGCTCGGCATGCCCGAAGGTAATGGCAGGCAAATTAGTGAGTTTGATTTGGATCACTGCCAAATCGGTATCGGGGTCGGTGCCAACAATGGTGGCACTGGCTTTGCGACCATCGGAGAGCGCCACCTCAATTTGCTCGGCCGCTTCCACCACATGGTTATTAGTCAAAATAAAACCTTGCCCGCTGACAATGACGCCCGAACCCAGGCTGGATTGAGTTTCTTGTCGCTTTTGATCGGGCTGCCCGAAAAAGCGCCGAAAAAACGGATCTTGCATTAATGGATTGCTTGCCACCTTGACTTGTTTGCTGGTGGAAATATTCACCACCGAAGCCATCGCCAACTTGGCGGCATCGCGATAGGAGATTGCGCCCTGCGAAATATTGACCGGCGCTTCTTGAATAGTGACGGCTTTTGAATCGGTTTGCGTGGTGACCACCGGAGCAGGGCTATACCTGCCGCCGCCGGGCAACCATTCGGGCTTAAGGCTACCAACGATGAACCAAAGCGCCAAGCCTACCGTGATAGTTTGAGCAAATAAAAGCCAAAATCGTTGCATAATTTAATGAAAAATAAGAAAAAACATCCAAAAAAAGACCTCTCGCCATAGCGCCAAGCGCCTGTGCATGATACGCTTTTTGCAGCCAACTGTCGCGCCGTTGTGCAAAACGTCCACGCCTCGGGCAAAATACAGCTGAACAGCGTATGGTTTTCGCAAAAACCGCCGAAATTACACTATTTTGGCTGTACATTCCAAGTTTTGCTTCAAATCACGGCTCGGCTCCGCTATAATTTAGGGTTGCTAGAATTTGGGTTAACACATCCTACAATAACGAATTTTGACTGATTGGGGTTGGTATGAGTAAGGACAAGCAAGTCGATTCTGGTCGACGAGGCTTAATCGTCGCCACATGTGCGGCGGGCGGTGTAGTCGGATTGGCTACTACCGGAGCATTGGTTAGTACTTTTCAACCGTCTGAAAAGGCGAAGGCAGCGGGTGCGCCCGTCGAAGCAGATATTTCTGACTTAAAGCCGGGCGAAATGAAAGTCTTCGAATGGCGCGGCAAACCCGTATGGATTTTGCGGCGCACCGAAGAAATGATGGCCAGCCTGGCCAAAACGGAAGCACTGGTTGCTGATCCGAAATCGGAGAAGCCATATCAAATCGATATGCCAGAATATTGCAACAACACGCACCGTTCACGCAAAGAGCACAAAGAAATTTTGGTCGCCGTGGGCATTTGTTCGCATCTGGGCTGCTCACCAAGCAACAAATTCGAGGCGGGTGCGCAACCTTCCCTACCCGATGACTGGCAAGGCGGCTTCCTCTGCCCATGCCATGGCTCCACCTTCGATTTGGCCGGACGCGTGTATAAAAACAAGCCCGCGCCGCAAAATCTGGACGTACCACCGCATATGTATTTGTCCGATACCAAAATCCTGATTGGTAAAGACGAGAAAGGTGAGGCATAAAAATGGCATTTATTGAAAAGAAACTCCCGGCCAATGCGCCCATCGCCGATAAAGCCCTGAACTGGGTAGACTCGCGCTTTCCCCTCACCAAATTGTGGAATGATCAATGGGGCCAGTATTACGCCCCTAAAAATTTCAACATCTGGTACATCTTTGGCTCGCTGGCGATGTTGGTGCTGGTGATGCAAATCGTGACTGGCATCTTCCTGACCATGCATTACAAGCCCGATGCCACGCTGGCGTTTGCCTCGGTGGAATACATCATGCGTGAAGTGCCTTGGGGTTGGTTGGTGCGCTATATGCACTCGACCGGCGCATCGGCCTTCTTCATTATTGTGTATTTGCATATGACACGCGGCTTGTTGTATGGCTCTTACCGCAAACCACGCGAATTAATTTGGTTGTTTGGCTTTGCCATCTTCCTGTGCCTGATGGCTGAAGCCTTCTTTGGTTACTTGTTACCCTGGGGCCAAATGTCTTACTGGGGCGCACAGGTGATTGTTAACTTATTTGGTGCCATTCCTTTCATTGGCCCTGATCTGTCCTTGTGGATTCGTGGTGATTATGTGGTCTCCGATGCTACCTTGAACCGCTTCTTTGCCTTCCACGTGATCGCCATTCCTTTGGTATTACTGGGCTTGGTGGCAGCGCACTTGATCGCACTGCATGAAGTGGGCTCCAACAACCCGGACGGGATTGAAGTAAAAGAGCATTTGGGCCCGGATGGCCACCCACTCGACTCGATTCCTTCGCACCCTTACTATTCCACTCACGACATGTTTGGCGTGACGGTATTTTTAACGATTTTCAGTGCAGTGGTGTTCTTTGCCCCGGAAATGGGTGGTTACTTCCTTGAGTACAACAACTTTATCCCTGCGGATTCCTTGAAAACCCCGCCGCATATCGCGCCAACTTGGTATTTCACGCCGTTTTATTCGATTTTGCGCGCGACCACCTCGGAATTTTTGTTCGTGGTACAAGCTGGTATCGTTGCCTACGTGCTGTTAATTTTCACCAAATCAAAAATCGCCAGCTTCTTCAAGTTCCTGATCGCTGCCATTGCACTGTTTGCCATTATCCTGATGATGCCCAATATGTTAGATGCAAAATTCTGGGGCGTGGTCTTGTTTGGCGGTTCGGTGATGATTCTGGCTTTGCTGCCATGGATCGACTTATCGCCCGTCAAATCCATCCGCTATCGTCCTGATTGGCATAAATGGGTGTATATCGTGTTTGGTATCGCCTTCGTTACCTTGGGTTATTTGGGGGTACAAGCACCATCCGATATTGGTGGCCGTGTATCACAAGTTTGCACCGTGATTTATTTTGGCTTTTTCTTATTGATGCCTTGGTGGAGTACCATGGGCACCTTCAAGAAAGTCCCAACCCGTGTGAATTTCCATCCACATTGAGTGAACCACGCCAAATAAAAAGGGAAATACAATGAATTTATTGAAAAAAATGCTGGCCGTGTTGGCATTCGTGCCAGCC
This sequence comes from Janthinobacterium lividum, assembly GCA_945864765.1. Classification (GTDB taxonomy): domain Bacteria; phylum Pseudomonadota; class Gammaproteobacteria; order Burkholderiales; family Burkholderiaceae_D; genus CAMBDR01. Next base: position 3,888 of record CAMBDR010000120.1, read on the forward strand.
TTGGTGATGGCAAATGAAGGGGGCTATCCATTGGATCGCGCCCCCGAGCGCACCGATATGGCGGCTTTACAAAACGGTGCCAAATTATTCGTCAATTACTGCCTCAATTGCCATTCAGCCTCGTCCATGCGTTACAATCGGTTGCGCGACCTGGGTTTGACCCAAGAGCAAATCAAGGAAAACCTGTTGTTTACCGGTGAAAAAGTCGGTGAATTGATGAACACCACACTCAACGCGAAAGACGGCAAAAAATGGTTTGGCGCAGCCCCACCTGATTTATCCGTGATTGCACGCGCACGTTCCTCGGGTGCGGGTACAGGCGCGGATTGGTTGTACACTTATTTGCGTACCTTCTACAAGGACGATAGCCGTCCTTCCGGTTGGAACAATATGGTGTTCAATAATGTCGGCATGCCGCATGCATTGTGGGAGTTGCAGGGCACGCAAGAGATCAAACACATGCCCGCAGTAGCCTCAGCCGAAGCCAGCGCCAAACATGGTAAAGATGCCAAGGCTGAAGGCCATGATGCCCATGCCGTGCCGCAATTGGAAATCACCAAACCCGGTAAGATGACGAAAACCGAATACGACACTGCCGTCGCCGATTTGGTTGCGTATATGAGCTGGATGGCAGAACCAGTGCAGGCGCAACGCCGTCAATTAGGCGGTTGGGTCTTGATGTTTATGAGTTTATTAGCTTTACTGGCATGGCGCTTGAACGCGTCGTTCTGGAAAGAAGTGAAATAATTACTATTCTTGCCTGATGGCATGACCGCTCGGGCTGTATTTTGCAGTCCGGGCATTTCGTTTTAAAGGAACTATAAAATGATGGTTCTCTATTCGGGCACAACCTGCCCCTTCTCTCAGCGTTGCCGCCTGGTGTTGTTTGAAAAAGGCATGGATTTTGAAGTACGCGATGTGGATTTGTTTAATAAACCGGAAGATATCTCGACCATGAACCCCTATGGTCAAGTTCCGATTCTGGTTGAGCGCGAATTGATTTTGTATGAGTCAAATATTATCAACGAATATATTGATGAACGCTTTCCGCATCCGCAATTGATGCCAGCCGACCCCTTGATGCGCTCGCGGGCACGCTTGATGTTATTCAATTTCGAAAAAGAGTTATTTGTTCATGTGAATGTTCTTGAAAACGAAAAGGCAAAACATTCCGAAAAAGCGCATGATCGCGCCCGCTCTGAAATTCGGGATCGCTTAACCACCCTGGCCCCGCTGTTCTTAAGAAACAAGTATATGTTGGGTGATGAGTTTTCGATGTTGGATGTCGCCGTCGCGCCGCTCTTATGGCGTTTGGATCATTATGGCATTGAATTATCCAAAACTGCCGCACCGCTGATGAAATATGCTGAGCGTATTTTCTCGCGCCCAGCCTATATTGAAGCGTTAACGCCATCAGAAAAAGTGATGCGCCGCTAATTGCCTGCGTCTGGCCCAATGCCGGGCCAGGCAGGACTCTTACCTGGATCAAACCATGTCCGAAATTTCCACCAAGCCGTATATGTTGCGCGCAATCTATGAGTGGTGTACCGATAGCGGTTATACCCCTTATATTGCAGTCAAGGTCAATCAATTTTGCCAAGTACCGCAAGCCTTCGTCAAAAATAATGAGATTGTTCTCAATATCAGCTTTGGCGCGACCAAAGGCCTAAAGCTGGAAAATGATTGCATTAGCTTTAGCGCTCGCTTTGGCGGCGTAGCGCGAGAGATTTATGTACCGATGGAGAATATCATGGCGATTTACGCCAGCGAAAATGGGCAAGGCATGGCGTTTGACGTGCAACTGTCTGCGGCTACCCCACCCGCTGCCAGCGCCATAGTCGGAACCGGCCCGGCTGCCATTGCTTCGCAGCCAAGCCCTGATGTTTCGAACAGTGAAGATGCACCCGACCCAGAACCACCAAAAAAATCCGGAAAACCTACCCTAACACGGATAAAGTAGTGTATAATTTCATTTTTCTTGTTGAGCGGTTGAAGAAGGCTTCTTTTTAAACCACTCATAGCATTTCGTTTTACGCCGGCTTAGCTCACTTGGTAGAGCAGTTGACTTGTAATCATCAGGTAACCAGTTCGATTCCGGTAGCCGGCACCAATTAGAGAAACCCGCATGACTCTTCGGAGTGATGCGGGTTTTTTGCTTCTACGCGCGTTTTTCAACATTTTCCCCATATTGTTATATAGTTCATTTGTAACTATTCAGACCATTAGCCGTTGTGCCGTCATTCCCGCGCAGGCGGGAATCCAGTGGCAGCGAGGAGTTCAGTAGCCAACCATTGTGCAACCGTCTGGATTCCCGCCTGCGCGGGAATGACGATGTCAGCGGCTGAGCAGTTACGTTCATTCTTTGTTGGATGGATGTTGCAGTTCACTGGCTATTTAGGGAAAAATAATTCCCATCCCATCAAAACCGTTTACATTTTCCGAAAATAAAGATAGACAAATCGCGAATTTAATGGAATGCTATAGGCAGTTCTCTTTTAATGCGATTTAATCGAAAGAGACGTTCGCTTTGTCATGATATAGACATAAAGTTAATGCAAAATTAGCTTGTGTTCTACATAAAAATAGATTGGAGTCATTGCAATGAGTCATCTAGTGAGAAGCAATTACAGTAATCAAGCCCAGTTAAAAGTCTTGATGACCGCGCCCCCGATGTCGGCAGAAAAACACGCGCAAGTTCTGCGTAAGCGCAATGTGGATCGAAGATCGATTGAGGCGGAAAAAGAAATGCGTCAGGCAACATTTAGCTTATTCGACAAATTGGCTTAATTTTCGACTTGTTTTTGAAACTTTACCATAAAAAGTTTTAGCGCTTGAACATGCCGAAGTCAGTTTGACTTCCCTTGCATACCAAGCCAACGTGGTGCCAAATCTTGTGGCAGCGCGAATAAATCCAGTACTCGTCCAAGGGTATGGTCTATCATCTGCTCAATATTTTGCGGATGTTGATAAAATGCAGGTAAAGGGGGGTAAATAATCCCACCCATCTCGGTGACTGCCGTCATATTGCGTAAATGGGCCAAATTAAATGGCGCTTCCCGCACCATCAATACCAAACGCCGCCGCTCCTTCAATACCACATCTGCAGCCCGGGTAATTAAATTATCGGACAAACCATGCGCGATGGCGGCCAATGTTTTCATGGAGCACGGTGCCACAATCATGCCCTCGGATTGAAACGAACCACTTGCCAAACTGGCCCCGACATCATTGACTGAATAGGTATGATCGGCCAAGGCTTCCACCTCGCGCCGCTTCATACCTAATTCTTGATGCAAGCTCAGGCAACCTGCTTCGGAAATCAACAGGTGGGTTTCCGCCAATTGGGAAGCGCGCAAAAATTGCAGCAAACGCACGCCATACACCGCGCCTGTGGCACCGGTGATGGCGATAATCAAACGCTTGCGCAGCACACCCGATGGTTGGTTGGACTCAAGCACCCAGCATGGCCTTCAATTCGCCCGACTCATACATTTCTGACATGATGTCCGAGCCACCAACGAATTCGCCATTGATGTATAGTTGCGGCACGGTTGGCCAATTGGAATAGTCTTTAATGCCCTGGCGCACATCGGCGTTATCCAATACATTCACGGTGGCCATATCTTCCACACCGCAAGCCTTCAAAATTTGCACTGCACGGCCAGAAAAGCCGCATTGCGGAAATTGGGCCGACCCTTTCATGAATAACACCACTTTGTTTTGGGTTACCGTATCTTTAATCCACGCTTGTACGTCGCTCATAATCACCTCAAAAGAAAAACAAAAAAATCAATCCACAGCCTCAACCCGACATTTTATAAGAAAACGCCCCTCCTGGTTGGAAAGGCCTTCCGTTTTGGCCGGGTTTTAGCTTCCCTATACCCTTAGCTTTTGAGTTTGGCAAACGCTGCCGCCATGGCATTACCCGTGTTGGCAGGTGGTGGCGGCACAAAACCCGCATTGGGTTTGCGCCCTGCCGGGCGCTGATTGCCCATGCCTGCGCCTGGGCCCGCATTGCTTGATTGGCTCGGCGCACTATCGCTCAAACGCATGGTGAGTGCAATGCGCTTGCGCTTTTCATCCACTTCCAACACTTTCACGCGCACCACCTGCCCCGCTTTGACCACGCTGTGCGGATCTTTGACAAAGGTATTGGAGAGTGCCGAAATATGCACCAAGCCATCCTGATGCACGCCGATATCGACAAACGCGCCAAACGCCGCCACATTGGTGACGACGCCCTCAAGTATCATATCGGGGCGCAAATCACGGATTTGCTCGACCCCTTCCTTGAAAGTGGCGGTAGTAAATTCGGGCCGCGGATCGCGCCCCGGCTTGTCCAGTTCTTTCAAAATATCGGTAATGGTGGGCACGCCAAATTTTTCATCGGCATAACGTGCCGGATTCAGGGTTTTCAGCAAGCTGCTTTGCCCAATCAGGGAGCGCAACTGGATGCCTTGCTGTTTACCTTGCAAATCGGCCACAATTTTTTCCACCAAAGGATACGACTCCGGATGCACCGCCGATGCATCCAGCGGATTCTCACCATTCATCACGCGTAAAAACCCGGCCGCCTGCTCAAAAGTTTTATCGCCCAGGCGCGGCACCGCCTTGAGTGCCTGGCGCGAGGCAAATGCGCCTTTTTGATTGCGGAAATTGACAATACTGGCCGCCACACTGGCCGACAAGCCCGACACCCGCGCCAATAAGGCGCTGGATGCGGTATTCACATCGACGCCCACCGCATTCACGCAATCTTCCACCACCGCATCCAGACTGCGCGCCAACTGGGTTTGCCCGACATCATGCTGATATTGCCCGACACCAATCGATTTAGGATCAATTTTAACCAATTCTGCCAGCGGATCTTGCAAACGGCGCGCAATCGACACCGCACCGCGCAAGGTGACATCGAGTTCCGGCAATTCACGCGAAGCGAATTCCGAGGCCGAATACACCGACGCACCCGCTTCCGACACCACGATTTTGGTGAGTTTCAATTCAGGCCGCGCCTTGATCAAGTCTTGCGCCAATTTATCGGTCTCGCGTGAGCCCGTGCCATTGCCAATCGAAATCAACGAGACCTGATGTTTGGCCGCCAATTGCCCCAACACATGTAAAGAACCATCCCAGTCGTTGCGCGG
>CAMBDR010000121.1 GCA_945864765.1 Janthinobacterium lividum
AAATAAATGGTAGCAGGGCCGGTGGCGAGCAAAGCCCATATGCGGTTTTTTTGTAGCGCGCTTTCCGGATGGCCGGGGTCGGGGCGCAAACTGCGGACCATGCCGTGCTCGGGATGGATGATATCCAGGCCATTGCTATGTAAGCCTAACCAGACATTGCCATTGGGCAGGCTGAGAACGGAGCGAATATCCGGATCGGATAACTTGTTATTGTTGCTTTGCAAGCCAAAAATTGATAACACGGCATGATTGCTGATATCGTGCCGACTCACCGCGCGCGTGCTGGCAACCCATAACAAGCCCGAATGATCTTGCAACATGGCAAAGATTGTATCGTCAGCCAAGCCCGTGTTGCGGCTGGGGTCGTGCCGCATGCGCTGAACCTGATTGGATTGATTATGGTGGATCAGAATGCCATGACCAAAGGTGCCAAACCAGGTTTCGCCGGGGCGTGGTTCGATAATTGAGAGTATCCAGTCATTGCCCTGATTAGTTCCATCCGCAGCCAAGGGCTGTAGATTTTGATGCCGTGCATCATACCAAAACGCGCCATGGGTCTTTGTACCGACCCAAATACGCCCGTCCGTGGTTTGGTAAAGTTGGGTAATGGGTAAGCTTTCCTGATTTGACGGGAATATCTCTTTAAATTGGACGCCGCCTGGCGGTCGATAGAGTAATCCTGTCTGCGTACCTAACCATAAACCGCCATCTTTGGCGCGCAAAATGGCGCGAATCTTGCGATCCTTTAATAGATTGGATTCATTGTTACCGCGATTGAATTGTGAAATCTTTGATGTCGTATTATTGATATGATTCAAACCACCATTGGTGCCCACCCAAATGCCATCTTCATCATCGCTGGCGATGGCATTGACGCTAATGTGGGCCAGGCCATCGGGGCCGACCGGGAAGCGGGTAAAATAATCGTGTTCTGGCTCGTAGCGTGCCAAGCCACCTGCGCTGGTGCCGATCCACAAGCGGCCATGGGTATCAACGTGCAAGCTTTGGATGTTGATATCAGGTAAGCTGTTAGGGTCGTTCATTTGTGGCTTATAGATGCGAATCCGGTAACCATCCCAGCGTGCCAAGCCGCCAGGGGTTGCTATCCATAAAAAACCGACTTTATCTTGCGCCAGTGCGGTGTTAAAACCACGTGGCAAACCTTGTTCTGAGGTAATGTGTTGGAAGGCAGGATCGGCCAGACTGGCCCAGCGATCCTGGGCGCTTGCGTTACTCCCATGCGTGAGCAAAGCCCAGCAAATCAGGGTGCGCATGATACTGAGCCAACAGAGAGCGGGAAAGCGAATGGTCATTGTCAGTCAGGCCAGGAAGCCGAGCTTGGTTGAAATTGTTAAAGAGTGCAAATTTTACACCAGAATGCGACGGCAGATGATATAAACTTTGGCGCGGATAAAGTATCTGGTGGATGGCTTGAATGGTAACTATCTTTTTTTTACGGCACTGTTTCACTATCTTTCCACGATACAATCGAGCAGATGCCTGATTGATGCCTGATTGATGCCCGATTGATGCCCGATTGATGCCCGATTGAGGCCTGATCTATGCGTCAGGTGGGTTGTGCTACAAAGCAGGCACGCCGTTTAATAATGAGTTGAGTAATTTGGTCAAGCAATAAGTTTGCCATCCAATGGAAATGATTGAGGTGTTAAGATGAATCCGGTAGAACCGCAAGAAGTGGATCAAGGCAATCCAAAATTTGGTCGATTGTTATTGGTATTGGTCGCTGCTGTGCTCTTGATAGGGGTGATTACCTTTGCATCTGAAGCGCTCCTTGGATGATGGTTGGGGTTGATTTATGGATTTTGAAGGTGCTGTAGGCGGCGATGCACTGGCGCGCCATATTGCGCATGCATTACAGTGTGAACGAATGGCACAGGCCTTAGCCCATGCCGATAGTGATATCGCCAGCCGGATTGATACCGGGGAAGTACCGGGCTTTGTGGAACGCTTTCTGGAGCACCAGTGGCGGCAGGTATTGGCGCGTGCTTACGATCAAACCAGTGCCGGGATTGAACATGATATTTGTCAAACCAGTGGGGCCGATAGCCATGCGCAAGTGCAAGCGCAGATTGCGCCCTTGCTCAAAGCCATGGATGATTTGATCTGGACCACGCAACCCAAGTTTTTGGCCGAGCATTGTCAAATGGTGCTGGGACGTTTGAATAGTTTGCTGCCCGTGTTGGAGCGCGGTTTGAATGAGATTAAATGGGCCGGGCCAGAGCGTGCGGAGTTTTTTGCCCGCTTGGCCGAACGTCATGTTTCGGTGGCGCGTGGCCCGGTGTCGGATCGGCGACGCATTGAGTTGGCGGTGGATGCGGTGCAAAAATCAAGCGAGCGGCGTTGGGAGCACGAGAGCCAAATGCAAGCGCGTGAGAAAGATCCGGCCCGTGCTGCCGTGAATGCGATTGTGATGGGAACCTGGGTTGAATTACTCAATAGCGATGAAACCGCTTTGCATTACTATAAGCTGGCATGGATCAGCCCGGCGCGCACCATGTTTATTTTTATCGAGCGCGACGGACAAGCCTTCTTTTCACTGGCTGCCGAAAAATTAATCCAATATATGCAAGACCATAGCGCCCGCATTGTGCAAGACAAGGCGGCACCGCGCTAAGCCCCGGCGCATACGCTTGGCTGGCAGCTTATTTTTTCAGCTTATTTTTTCCATTTCTTTTTTTCGGCTCCGCTGAACATAAAATCCACCTGTGGCGTGCGCCCTGAAATGATATCGGCAATCGCCAAACCGGAGCCGCAGCCCATGGTCCAGCCCAAGGTGCCATGCCCGGTATTGAGATACAGATTTTTGATGGCGCTTTGGCCAATATAAGGCACGTTGGAGGGGGTAAGTGGACGCAAACCGGTCCAATACACCGGGTTATCAAAATCACAGGCAGTCGGAAACAGTTCGCGCGTGCGCCGGGTAATGGCTTGGCAGCGGGTCTGGTTGAGTTCGCGCCCGTAGCCGTCCAGCTCGCAGGTGCCCGCTACCCGCAAGCGGTCCCCCAGGCGCGAGAGTACCAGTTTATAGCCGTCATCGGTGAGCGACACGCTGGGCGCGGCGTCAGGATCAATCACGCGGTAAGTGGCAGAATACCCTTTGCCAGGGTAAATCATCAATGAAATCCCCAGAGGTGCCAAGAGTGGTTGGGAAAAGCTGCCCATGGCCACCACAAACGCGTCGGCGGCCAGGGTTTGATGGCGACCCGCTTCATCAATCACTTCAACCGAATCGACCCGGCGGGCAGCACCGCTGCCATGTGCCAGCAAGCGCGTGACGCTGGTATTGAAGCGAAATTGCACGCCTGCTTTGGCCGCCGCCGCCGCCAAACCGGTGGTGAATTTATACACATCGCCCGATTCATCGGTCGCGGTAAAATCGCCGCCCACGATTTTGTCTGCGATGGCGCTTAAAGCCGGTTCAATCTTCAACACCGCTTTGGCATCAATCGAATGGCGTGGGCAACCCAGTTCACGCATCAGGGTGGCGGCGGACAAAGAATGGTCGAATTCGGCTTGATCGGTATAAAAATGCAAAATGCCACGGTTCAGGCAATCGTATTCAATTCCGGTTTCCATGCGCACCTGCTGTAAGGTTTGGCGGCTGTATTCGGCCAAGGCGACAATTTGCCGGATATTGCTGGCGGTACGTGCGGGCGTACATTCGCGCAAAAAAGCCAGCCCCCACATCCATTGCAACCATTCCGGCCGAAAGCGGTACAGCAGGGGCGCATCTTCCTGTCCCAGCCATTTAATGATTTTACCCGGTGCCGCCGTATTGGCCCATGGCTCGGCGTGGGAAACCGAAATTTGGCAGCCATTGGCAAAACTGGTTTCCTGGGCCGCGCCCGGCTGCCGTTCGATCACGGTCACCTCATGCCCGGCTTTTTGCAAAAACCAAGCGCTCGCGGTGCCGATAATACCTGAACCCAATACGATGATTTTCATGTTTTCGCTCCCCGGATGATCTTGATTTTGATTGTAATACGCATGGCAAGGCGGGGCATGCCTTTTCTAAAATCGTAGTGTTGTCTTTTTGCAATTCGGGGGCAGGGGCGTTGTTTTCATGTGTTTCCGGTGGTGGATCGACACTTTTTCCATGCTGCTACAGGGCAGGCAGGCGCAATAGTGGCCGGATTCGCATTTTTTTTGCGGCGCACCATGAATTCGCCCGACTCACCTGATATGCTCGCTGCAGGAATGTCACCATCGTTTAACTATTATTACTATGTCCACTATTCGTACCGTTGCTGATCTTGCAGGCGTGTCCACCGCAACCGTTTCCCGCGTCATGAATGAGCCTGGGAAAGTACGCGAGCCTACGCGCTTGCGGGTTGAGGCGGCCATGCGCGAGTTAAATTTTTCGCGCAATGCCTTTGCTGCTTCACTGGTTACCCAACTGTCCAACTGCATCGGCTTGATCGTGGCCAATTTGTCGGGCGCTTTTTTTGCCCCTTTGATTAATAAAGTTGAAGAAGTGGTGAGTAATAGCGGTAATTTTTTGGTGATAAGCTGTAGCAAGGATACCCGTGCCGAAGTGGAGGGCGCGTTGCAGTTTTTACGCCAACGCCGCTGTGATGCGATTATTTTATTTCCGGCCCAACTGACGGATCAAGACTTGCATGCCGCCATGAGCGCTTATCCGAATCTGGTGCTGATTCATCGCACTGCACCGGGTTTTGAACAGCGCTGCATACAAATCGATAATCATGCCGGTGCCAGGCTGGCGGCACGCTATTTAATCGATTGCGGCCATCGCGAATTTGGCATCATCAGCGGGCCTGCCACCAATACCGAAAGCAATCAAAGGCTGTCCGGGTTTATGGAAACGCTGGCGGCGGCAGATATTCACCCGCCGCCGCAGTTGGTGTATGAGGGCGATTTTCAACTCGAAACCGGGCGGCGCGGCATGGCTGAGCTGTTGGCCAGTAATCGGCCCTTCAGCGCCGTGTTTTGCCTTAATGATCAAATGGCCTTTGGCGCACTCGATTATTGTCGTGCCGTGGGTATTGATGTGCCGGGGCAGATTTCGATCATGGGTTTTGATGATGTTGAATATTCCAATCTGGTGCATCCACGCCTGACCACCATTAGCCACCCCATCAGTGAACTGGCCCAAATTGCTGCTGAAATTGCGCTGCGTCTGGCGGCCAGCGAGCCAGTGCAAGCGGCACAACCCTTGCTGGTGCCCAAACTGATGATTCGGGATTCGGTGCGGCATTTTCGGTAACCTTATCTTGCCTCATTCAAAATAAAAAACGGTTTGATTGATCTCGACGCGGACTTAAATGTCGCCAGCAGCACGGCTTACAATGGTACCCTTACCCGGTTTAATTATTACTCTGGCAACCTGGTATTGGTGTGATACGAATACTTTTGGAGGCTGTCTCTTGATGGGTCTGATTTCATTGCCGGGTACGATGCGTACTCATCGTTGGTCTTGGGTGAATGTGCTGTTTGCCTTTTGCCTGTTGCTCATTAGTACCGAGGGCCAAGCCCAGCTCGGTGCGGGCGTTAGTATGATCAATTTGTTGCCTGCGGATGGTGCGCGTTTGGCGGGGGATGCCACGCCGACCATTAGCGCCACGTTTCAGTCCAATGGCTCGCCAGTCAATAAAAACGGTGCAGTGCTCACCGTAGATGGCAAAAATGTCACTTCGCGGGCGCAAGTGACCACGACGGGCATCAGCTATAAACCGGCAATCGCATTCAAAGAAGGCGTACATTCGGTGACTTTGCGCATTGCCGATATGTCGGGCGTGACGACGACCGCGAGGTGGAGTTTTACCTTGATTAGCCCACCCACCATCACGAATACCTTGCCTCTGACGGGTTCAGTATTGCCACTGGGTACTTTGCCTGTAGTGAGTGCCGAGTATAGTGATATCGGTAGCGGCATTGATGTTGCCTTGGTTAAATTATGGCTTGGCGGTAAGGATGTGACGGCGCAAGCGAAGGTCACGGATACAGGTATTGTATTGGCGCAATCCATAGCCTTTCCGGCTGGCACTTATCCGATTAAACTCAGTATTGCGGACAAAGCGGGTAATGTAACGATTAAAGAATGGAATTTCGGTATAGAGCCAGCCTTGGCAACGGAATTTTCTGCTTTTAAACCGGGTAAATATGCGACAGTGCCAAATGGCAGTGCCAATCTGATTTCAGCAAACTATGCCGACGCTGCCGGGATTGATCCCGCCCGCGTTAAAATCAGCCTTGATGGTGACGATATCACCACCCAGGCAATTATCACGAATAGTGGCTTTCGTTATGGGTTGCCCAAGTCTTTGGACGCTGGTACCCACGTTGTGTTACTGCGCGTGACCAATCTTGCAGGGCGTGATGCCACCGTGCAATGGCAATTTTTGGTCGATACTGTTACTTCGTATAGCTTACAATTTATTGAGCCAAGCACCACTGTTGCGGCACAAAATCAAGCGAATGTTGTGTTGCGCGCTACATCCGATAAAGTTGATGTGGCAGACATTACTTTAAATGGCGTCAGCTTGAGACTCGATTCGTCCAGTGCCCATGTTGCCACCTATAGTGGTAATGTTGATTTAATCCCTGGTGATAATATATTGCACGCCGTGGCTACTTATATCGATCAACATACCGAACAAGCCAAACTGACCCTCAATTACGATGTGGCACCTGTCGTCAAGATTACTGCACCGCTTGATCGTTCTACTTTGGGCCCCGTGCTTGATAGTAGCCCACGCGACTTAACCGGAATAGTGGAGCGTCCCGTGACCATTACCGGCACGCTCAGCAAGCGTGTCGATAGCGTTACCATTAATCAACAAGCTGCGCTGGTTACTGGCACTGAATTTAAATTTGAGCGCTTTTTCCTGCATGAGGGTACGAATCTGATCACCGTGGTCGCGACGGATCATGGTCGGGTTGGTACGGCATCCATCGTCGTTTCGGTCGATCAAACTGCACCGTTTTTAGCGGTAGAAGCACCATTGAATAATGCCGTGACCAGCGGCAATAGCATCGACGTGCGCGGTACGGTGAATGATGCGGTAGAGGGGTATTATTCGGCACCGGATGCGGTAGTTACGGTGGCAACGCGTAAAGGCACTGTCGTGGCAAAAGTGGCCGATAAACAATTTCTTGCTACGGCTGTGCCGCTAGAACCGGGCGAAAATAGGCTAACCATTACTGCCACCGATCACGTTGGCAATGCGCGTAGCGTGCAAACCAAAGTAGTGCGCGTGGCTGCCAGTGCTGAGCGTTTGACCTTGTATGCGGGCAATTTGCAAAGCGCTACAGTGGGCACGACTTTAGCCAAACCGCTGGTCGTTGCGGTGCTTGCCCGCGATGGCAATCCATTAGCCAATAAAGTGGTGACCTTTGACATTGCGCGCGGTACGGGTTCGCTTGGCACCAATCAAACCGACATCAAACCTGCTACCCGTAATGTGACGATGAACACCGATGCGAATGGCTTGGCCAGTGTATGGCTGACCTTGGGTAAGCAAAGTGGCCCGGGTAGTAATGCGGTGCATGTCAGCATGCAAGATAGCGCAGAAGATTTGACCTTTGTGGCGACGGGCGAAAAAGGCGTGCCCAAACATATTCGTGCCGATTTGGGTATCAACCAATATGTGGCAACCTCTGCCCAGCCTTTGGAGCCCTTAACCGCCGTTTTGATGGATGACCAGGAAAACCGCATCCCGAATGCCGACGTGGTATTTTCGGTGGAAGTGGGCGATGCGCTGTTTGAAAATGGTCAATCCGTCATCACCGTTAAGACCGATAAAAACGGTTTTGCGGCGGTACGCCCATTGATGGGTGCAACCCCCGGTTTGAACCTGATAAAAGCGGTACCTGCTGACAATGGCAACAACTTCTTTGAAGCTAATTTTAGTTTGCAAGTGTTGCAAGCCAACGATGGCCCCACTGCCTTTAGCGGTGTGGTGACCAATGACAAAGGCGTGCCATTGCAAGGCGCACGCATGTCGATTGGTCGTACCGCGCTCAGTACCACAGTGGATGATAAAGGACTGTTTTCGTTTGATGATGTACCAGCGGGTAAAATTGACTTGTTTGTCGATGGCCGTACCGTGAATATTCAAGGTCAACAATATCCTGCCTTGCACTTTGAAGCGACCGCAGTCAAGGGCGCAAAAAATCAATTGCCGCATCCAATCTATTTGCCGCAATTACAAATGGCCGAAGCCAAAATTGTCGGTGGCGATAAAGATGTGGTCTTGAAAATGCCCGGCGTTGAAGGCTACGAAATGACGGTGTTTGCCAATAGCGTGACCTTCCCGGACGGCGCTAAAGTTGGCCCCTTGGTTGTGAGCCCGATCAGCCTGGATAAATTGCCGATGACGCCTCCCGGCGGTTACGCCGGTTTTAGGGCGCCTGCCGCCACGATTCAACCCTCGGGCACGCGTTTTGATCCACGGGTACAACTCAAAATACCAAATAGCGCAGGATTTAAACCCGGCGAAAAACGGCCGGTCTATCAATGGGATCATGATTTGGCGACCTTTGTACAAATGGGGCAAGCCACGGTCACTGAAGATGGCGCGTTCTTAATCACGGATGTGGGCACCGGGATTAGTAAAGCGGGTTGGCATCCGATTCCTAATCCGCCGCCGCCAGATGAATGCCCAAGTAGTGGGGGCGCGCCGACTTGTAAAGCTTGCCAGGAACAGGCTTCATCGACGGGACGATGCCCGGCTAAAACCTGTAAGCCCAAGCCAAATGGCACGGGCTGTGATGACGGTTTATTTTGCACCGCAAATGATCAATGTTATGGTGGTATATGTAAGGGGGAAAAGAAGAAAGATGTCGACGGGCCTACCACCACGATTTCGACTGATCTGACTGTATTTAACAGTGTATATGGATTTTTGGCAAAATTTGGCTTGGTCGCGCCACAAGGTACGGGTCTTACTGTATCGCAATTGCTGAAGGAAGTTGAGCATTGTTGCGAAGAAGAAAAGACAAATAAAAAAGGATTTGCCATCAAAATTAACGGTTCTGCCAGC
>CAMBDR010000122.1 GCA_945864765.1 Janthinobacterium lividum
GGGTTTGGATGAGCTGGGTGTGGCCTATACCAAGGGGGTGGAAAGTACCGTGATTACCTTGGGTAAACGACTCTCAAGCCGGGTGTATTTGAGTTTTGAACAGGGCGTGGGCAGTGCTACGGGTTTGGTGAAATTGCGCTATACCCTCAATCCAAGGGTATCGGTGCAAGTGCAAACGGGTGTGAATAATGCGGTAGACGTATTCTATAGCTGGCGCTTTGATTGAGTTACGACAGTTAAGCTACGACAGTGAAGCCGCTACTGTAAGCAACTACGGCAACTACGGTATTAACCCACCACCACCCGACGGGTGGTGCTGTAGGCGGTGCTTTGGCCATTTGGCCCATAAAAGTTGCCGCCAGTTTCGGCATGAATCGGTGCTTGCAAGGTGTCAAGCGCCTTTTGATTGTAAGATAATTGCTTGCTGACCAAAATGCCATTAACGCGATTCAATTCTTTGGCCGCTTTGGTGATGCTTAATAAATCTTGCCACGCGGCACTCACTTTGTCTTGATTGATACTCGCCAACCAGGCTTGCATGTTTTGCTCTTCAGGGGCAAAACCTGCCATGGCCAGCGCACGATGCCGTTGTTGGGCTAATTCGGATACTTGCGCCACAATTTTCGATTTCTGCTCGGTAATGGATTGCAAGCCATTGATATCCGCAGCGATCAAATACGCCTGCTCGACCTTCATTAATTCGATCAAATTTGCTAATGCTTGATGCTCTTCGTGCAAACTGGACATCGGGTCGATTGCGGGTGTCGTGGTCATGATGCGTTTTATCTCCGGCGTGATTGCAATAAGTCTTTCACTGTTTCAAGCAAGCCGTCCGCCACTTTTTCAGAATTGACCTGAAATTGGCCGCCAGCAATTGCTAACTTGATTTTCTCCACCTTCTTGGTGTCGAATACACCACTTTTCCCTTCCAGAGACTGTACTTGAGGCGACAGTTGAACGCTATCCGTAGCAGTCGGGGCGGCAGAAGTCTTTTCAGCCGCCTTGGCTGTCGGGGTGGGTGTTTGTCCAATCGGCAGATTGGGCGAACTTTTCACTGAATCAATAATGGACACGGCATCACCCTTGGTGGTTGGGGGTACGGATACCCGGGATATGCCTATGTAACGGCGGTACAGAAATAAACTTTAGTGTCATCGCACATCAATTTTCGATACAGAATCAATTTGCCACCTCAACCAAGCCCGCACCCTTGGCGATGGCGCTGATTTGTTGACCATTGGTGGTTCTCACTTGTATAACTTGTCCTTCACTGGCACTGCCTATGGCGCGTGCATCCGTCGATATGCTAAACCCTGTCCCCTTTGAATTCAAGCGTACCAGTTGCCCGGCTTGAATGATTTGTGGACGGCGTAAGTTGTCAAGGCGCAATGGCACGCCTGCCAATATTGGGAAAGTGCTGGTTTTATTGATTGCCTGATCCATATTGTTAATGATTCCGGGCGGAAGGGTGCATAAATCCCCTTTGGCTGTGCTTAAATGTTCTTTTTTGATTATTTGTCCTGGTGTAATCGGGCCGCTGGTGATGATGTATTCACCCAACACCTGGATTTGAACCTGGACAAAAATCGTCCAGGTTGTCGGGCTGGTACAGCGCACGCCCACGGTGCTTTTACCCCACAGGCGTCCACCTTTGGGGAGAAATGGCTGTGGCTGGTCGCATTGCGCCAGGCTCAAACGCGAATCCAGTGGCGTTACTTGCTGCGTGACCTGGCCCGGTAGCGTGTTGCTTTGCTCTTCAACAAATTGCTGCACTGCCTGTTGGATTTGCACCGGGTCTTGCCGTGCCAGTTTATTGCTTGCAGTCTGAGCCTGTGCGATGTTAAAGTGTGATGAAAATACGGAAAGCGCGGAAAGCGCCCAAAATGGGATCACGCGTGCCGTTGATGATACTCTTGATGTTGGCATGTTGGCCAACTTTAAGCCAGATAGCCAGCGCGAAAAGAATTCCATGATGTTGCTCCTTGATGTTGCTAACTGAGCTTGCTCACTGATGTTGCTAACTGAGGTTGCTCCCTACGATGCAATCCATTGTAGGCAACCTAAGCCCGCGCCATGCCATGAATAAGGCTCGATTTAGCCCACTTCTTGAACGATTGATTTTTGAGTCAGCTGGGTATGATGGCAGCTATCGGAAAAAGTTTATCGAATTCAATATCGTGTTGCGGAGGTTATGATGGTGGGAAGACTGGACGATGCGTTTCGCTTTAACGAAACCGCCTTGAGCTTGCGTGGCCAACGGCAGCAAGTATTGGCAACCAATATTGCCAATGCGGATACCCCTAACTTTAAAGCGCGTGATTTTAATTTTAATAGCGCGCTGCAAAATGTGATGGAGCGCAAGGGCAGCGATAGCCCGGCCTTAAATACCACGGCAGCCAATCATTTGCGTGGTAATCAAAGCGATCAGAGTGATTTCACCTCCGGCGGTGTTGCGCTACAATATCGAAACCCGCCACAAGCGAGTATTGATGGCAATACGGTGGATATGGATATCGAGCGTAACCAGTTTATGGATAATGCGGTACGTTATGAAGCGAGTTTGATGTTCGCCTCGGGGCAAGTTAAAAGCTTGCTGAATGCGATACAAGGGGGGCAATAATCATGTCATTATTCAGTGTTTTTAACGTCTCGGGTTCAGCCATGTCGGCGCAATCGCAACGCTTGAATGTGGTGGCCAGTAATTTGGCCAATGCCGATAGCGTCACCAGTACCAACGGCCAACCGTATCGCGCCAAGCAAGTCGTCTTCGCGGCACAGCCGGTCGATAGCAGCGGTGCCACCGGGGTGCGGGTGCAGGCGGTGGTGGAAGATGCCAGCGCGCCACAATTGAGGTATGATCCGAAACATCCGTTGGCCGATGAAAAAGGGTATGTCGCGACACCGAATGTGAATCCGATCGAAGAGATGGTGAATATGATGTCGGCGTCGCGTTCCTACCAGACAAGTGTAGAAACAATGAATGTTGCCAAAACTTTGATCTTGAAAACGCTCACACTTGGACAATAATGAATCACGTGGAAATTTTCCGCAGTTATTGCTCAGTTGTTGCTCAGTTATTGCTCAGTTATTGCGTAGTCATTGTCTCAACCTGGCGTATGAAGTACATGAAATAATTTGAAGGGGTTCATCATGGATGGCGTATCAGCAAGCAGTGCCAGCAACAGTCTGCAAAGCCTTACTGGGGGTAGCAGTACTTCGGATACGAAAAAAGCGGAAGATGCGCAAGATCGCTTTCTCAAGTTACTGGTGACGCAAATGCGTAATCAAGACCCGCTCAACCCGCTCGATAATGCGCAAGTGACTTCGCAATTGGCGCAATTGTCTACCGTCAGTGGTATCGACAAGCTCAATACCACGGTGGAAGGTTTGCAAAGCAGTTATTCTGCCAGCCAGGCTTTGCAATCGGCCAATTTGATTGGTCATGGTGTTTTGGTGGCGGGTAATAATGTTACGCTAGCCAATGGTCGGGCAGCATTGGGTGTGGAAATGACCGAACCTGCCGATAATGTCAAAGTGGTGATCCGTGATGCGGGTAACCGCATTTTGCACACGGCAGACCTGGGTGCGCAGGAAATCGGCACCCTGCCGCTGGCGTGGGATGGTTTGGATGATAAAGGTGTGAAAGTGCCCGACGGTAAATACAAAGTGGAAGTGGTCGCGACCCGTGGCGGCACGGCGGTGGCAGGGGCGCATCCGCTGGCGTATGGCCAGGTGAGCAGTGTCTCAACCGGGGCGCAGGGCGTAAAATTAAATCTGCAAGGCGCAACTTCGGTCAACTTTTCTGAGGTAAAACAGATTTTGTAATCGCATTCCCGAATTGAATTGCCTGCTGCATTGCTTATTGAATGACCTATTGAATTGCCTATTAAATTGCGTATTAATAAAATCAGGAGAACACCATGAGTTTTCAACAAGGCTTGAGCGGCTTAAATGCCGCTGCTAAATCACTGGACGTAATTGGTAACAACGTCGCCAATGCCAGCACCGTGGGTTTCAAACAATCGCAAGCCCAGTTCGCCGACGTGTACGCCAATTCGCTCACGGGTGCGGGTGGGAATCAGGCCGGGATTGGTACCAAGGTGGCGCAGATTGCACAGCAATTTACCCAGGGTAATATTTCTTCATCGAATAATCCGCTGGATATTGCGATTAACGGCGGCGGTTTTTTCCGCATGACCTTTAACGGTACGGCCCAATACTCGCGCAATGGGCAGTTTCAGTTGGATAAAAACGGTTTTATCGTCAATGCCCAATTGGCCAAACTCACCGGCTATCAAGCCAATACCTTGGGGGTGTTATCGACTGGTGCCCCGGTGCCGCTTCAAGTCAATACCTCGGATCTGGCTCCCAAGGTGACAGAAAAAACCGCTGCCGAAATTAACCTCGATTCGCGCAATCTGCCACCCACCGGTGGCCTGTTCAACCCCTCCGTGCCAACCAGCTATAACAGTGCCACCTCGGTGAATGTATTCGACACCCTGGGTAATCCGCACGTGATGCAAACCTTTTACGTAAAAACCGCGCCTTCCAATTGGGATGTGTTCATTACCAATGACGGGGTTGAAATTTCGCAATTGAAAGTGACGGAAGCGGCCACCGCCGCCGCCGCCTTGCCGGGGGCAGACCCTGCATCGGTTGCCGCTGCTTTAGACGCTACGGCTGTCGCCGATACCGCAGCGGCAGTGGCGGCTACTGCCGCTGCTACGGCCTTGCCCAATGGTACGCCCGCCGAAATAGCCATTCGCACCAATGCCTTGAACCTCGCTGCCACGCAAACAGCACTGGCACTCACCGAAACCAATGCCGCCGCAGCGGCAACATTGGAAGCGGGGGTGGCGGGTGCCACCCTGGTTTCCACCATTGCCGCAGCAACCAATGGTGCCAGACCGGCAGCGCGTGCGGCCACCTTAAGCTTTACTGCCCTGGGTGCGCTGGATCCGGCTTCCGTGCTGGCGCAGCCATTTACGATTAAATTACCAGTCTTTCCACCCACAGGTGCGATTACCCCGCTGCAAACGGAATTGAACTACACCAATTCCACCCAATTTGGCTCCAATTTCAGTACCAATAAATTGACCCAGGATGGCTATACGGCAGGGCGATTGTCCGGCTTTAATGCGGGTTCGGATGGCATCATTCAGGCACGTTATTCGAACGGGCAATCGAATGTGTTGGGGCAAGTCGTGCTGGCCAACTTTGCCAACCCGAACGGCCTATCACCGATTGGTAATAATGCCTGGGTGGAAACATCCACTTCGGGTGCGCCGTTGGTGGGTATCCCCAATTCCGGCCCACTCGGGGTGTTGCAATCGTCGGCAGTGGAAGACGCCAACGTCGATTTGACCGCCGAGCTGGTGAGCCTGATTACCGCGCAGCGGGTGTATCAGGCCAATGCGCAAACCATTAAAACTCAGGATTCGGTCTTGCAAACGCTGGTTAATTTGCGTTAAGCATTCCGGCGCGATCAATTTGATATGGGCAGTTAATTTAAGGAGGTCTTTATGGATCGTTTGGTCTATACCGTCATGACGGGTGCGAAGCACACCATGGAGCAGCAAGCCAATAATTCGCATAATTTGGCCAATGCCACGACCACAGGTTTTCGCGCGCAGCTTGATTCATTTCGCGCCGTGCCCGTGGTATCGGATGGCTTGCCGACCCGCACCTTTGTGGTTGACGCGACCGTGGGTAGTGATTTTACCCCGGCGCAAACCCAGCAAACCGGGCGTGATCTGGATGTCGCCATCAATGGCAAAGGGTGGATTGCGGTGCAAGCGGCCGATGGTAGCGAAGCCTATACCCGCCACGGCAGCCTCAAGTTGAGTGAAAACGGCATTTTGCAAACCCATGACGGCTTAAATGTACAAGGTGAATCCGGGCCGATTACGATTCCACCGGGTACCTCGATTTCGATTGCAAAAGACGGCACCGTGGCTTCGATTGAAAATGGCACCAAGCCCGGAGCCTCGACCATTTTGGGCCGTATCAAACTGGTCAATCCGCCCGAGCAAAATTTGGTGCGCGGTGAAGATACCTTGTTTCGGCAAAAAGACGGGGTCGATGCCGATGTCGATGAGGGCGTCCAATTGATAGGGCGCGCGCTCGAAGGCAGCAATGTGAATGTGGTTGAAGCCATGGTCAACATGATAAGCTTGGCACGTCAATTTGAAAGCCAGCTCGGTTTATTAAAGAATGCCGAGAATAACGCGGCAAAAGCCAGTCAGCTCCTCAGTTTGAATTAATCAAACCGGGCGCACAATCAACGTATTGTTCACTGCCAATGTGCGGGAGGCTTAAATGATACGTTCACTGTGGATTTCAAAGACTGGTCTGGATGCGCAACAAACCCAGATGGATGTCATCGCCAATAACCTGGCCAACGTCAACACTGCCGGGTTCAAACGCTCCCGCGCCGTGTTTGAAGATTTGCTGTATCAAAATCTGCGGCAGCCGGGCGGCCAGAGTTCCCAGCAAACCACCTTGCCTTCCGGCTTGCAACTCGGAACCGGGGTACGCCCGGTTGCGACCGAGCGCATTCATACCCAAGGTAATATCCAGCGCACGGACAATCCCAAAGATGTGGCCATTAATGGCGAAGGGTTTTTCCAGGTCTTGCTGCCTGACGGCACCAGCGCCTACACCCGCGATGGTTCATTTCAGAGTGACAGCAACGGCCAAATGGTGACTGCCAGCGGCTATGTGATCCAGCCAGCCATTACCGTCCCCGCCAATGCACTGAGTGTGACGGTCGGACGTGATGGCACGGTGTCGGTCACCACGCCCGGTTCGAGTGCTGCCACCCAGATCGGGACGCTGCAATTATCGACCTTTGTCAATCCCGCCGGCCTGGAGTCCAAGGGTGAGAATCTGTATGTGGAAACCGGTGCATCCGGTACTGCCAACTCAAATACCCCTGGCACCAATGGCGCGGGCATATTATCGCAAGGCTTTGTCGAAACCTCGAATGTGAACGTGGTGGAAGAACTGGTGAATATGATCCAGACCCAGCGCGCCTATGAAATCAACAGCAAAGCCATCACCACATCCGATCAAATGCTGCAACGTCTGTCGCAACTGTAAAGAGGCCATCATGAAAACGCGTCGTTTAAGATTATCGCCAAATTACTTCCATGGCATGGCTGTGGCGGGTTTGACTGCGGGCCTGACTGCGGGTCTGGCTGCAGGTCTGGTCGGTTGTGCCGCAACGCCGTCCAGCATTGTGCAAAAACCACTCACCGCCAAGGCCGAAGCCATGGTATTGCCGCCGCCCAAAAGCGGTACGATTTTTCAGGCGGCGGGCTATCGCCCTTTGTTTGAAGATGCCAAAGCGCGGCGTGTGGGTGATACCCTGGTGATCACCATTTCTGAAAATACCAGTGCCGTCAAGGCCGCCGCCAGTTCCGGCAGCAAGACAGGCAGCTTTGCCGTGGCCGGCATACCGGCAACGGGTGTGATCAAAGCGTTTGGTGCCACCGCAGTCAAGAGCAGTACCTCCAATTCGTTTGCCGATAAAGATGCCGAATCGGCCAGCAATACCTTTACCGGCACCCTGAACGTGACCGTGATCGAGGTGTTACCGAATGGCCATTTGCGGGTGGCGGGTGAAAAACAATTGGCACTCGACAAAGGTACGGAATTTGTGCGCCTCTCGGGGGTGGTCAATCCATTGATCATTTCCAGCAGCAATACCGTCACCTCCAGTCAGGTGAGCGAAGCGCGGATCGAATATCGCACCAATAGCCAGGTGGATAGAGCCAGCTTTACGGCGGCATTGTCACGCATGTTTCAAAGTGTTTTGCCATTTTAAGGCCAGGGAGAATCATCATGAGATTGCCGAACTTACTCAAACATCTGGCCGTATGCAGCCTGCTGCTGTCGGCTTTGCTGTCGGCTTTGTTGGCCACACCATTGGCTCAGGCTGAGCGCCTGAAAGATCTGGTCACGATCCAGGGCGTGCGGCAAAATCAATTGCTGGGCTATGGTCTGGTGGTTGGGCTTGATGGTAGTGGCGACCAAACCACGCAAACCCCTTTTACGGTACAAAGCATCGTCACCATGTTGTCGCAAATGGGCGTGGCCTTGCCGGCCGCCTCCAGTTTGCAATTGAAAAACGTGGCGGCGGTGGTGGTGACCGCGAGTTTGCCCGCGTTTGCCCAACCGGGGCAAACTCTGGATATTACCGTTTCCTCAATCGGTAATGCCAAAAGCCTGCGCGGCGGCACTTTGTTGCTGACCCCACTCAAAGGGGCGGACGGGCAAATCTATGGTATGGCGCAAGGCAGTGTATTGGTTGCCCCGGTGGGTGCTGCGGCCAACGGTGCCAAGGCCCAGGTGAATCACTTAAGTGTTGGGCGCATTACTGGCGGTGCGACGGTGGAGCGTGCCGTCGCTTCTACCCTGGGGCAGGATGAAACGATACAACTCGAATTATTGCAATCCGATTTCGCGACCGCTGCGGCGGTGGTGGAGAGCATTAACCAACACTATGGGCCGGGTACGGCGCAGGCGCAGGATGGTCGCGTGATCCGCGTACATAGCCCTTCGGGCAGCGACAACAAGGTGGCGTTTTTGGGCGTGCTGGAGGGTTTAACCGTGACACCAGCGCCCGCTTCGGCCAAAGTGATACTGAATTCGCGCACTGGCTCGGTGGTGATGAATCAAAACGTGAAGCTGGAAAACTGCGCCATTTCACATGGCAATTTGAGCATTACCGTGGGTGGTGAAAAAGCCGGCGAGGAACCCAAGAAAGAGCCGGGTTCGGTGTTGGTGTTAAAAGGCGGTGCATCGTTGGCCGAAGTGGTTAAGGCGCTCAATTCAATCGGCGCGTCGCCGCAGGATTTACTGGCGATTTTACAAGCCATGAAGGCCGCAGGTTCTTTGCGTGCCGAATTGGAAGTGATCTGATAACCCGAGGGGATAACCATGGTTAGCCGAACCGATCTGTCAGGCA
>CAMBDR010000123.1 GCA_945864765.1 Janthinobacterium lividum
CGCCATTGGCTTTGGCATAGGCAACTATTTTTTTGACCAGTGCTTGTGCTTCGTCTTTGGTGATTTTATCCTGGGCGTTAGCAACACCAGCAAGGCCGAATGCAGTGATGGAAATTAAAGCGATTTTGGAAATGTTTTTCATTTTATTACTCCAGAAGGTTAATTTTTGCTATTTGTAGCTTCGAGCATCTTCAATGACTTTGCCGTCACTCGGTAAGCTACCGGGTGACAGCCCTTTTACTTCACCACGCAACTTGGTAATGTCGCGCACGGTGGCTTGAATTTGTGCCACCTGGTCAACAGTCAATGGATCGTTGACTTCACAAAACAATACCATGTTATCGTTGCCGTCGTCGCTGGAAATCACCAAACGTGCCTTGTGAATTTGCACATGGCGTTGCATAATTTCACCGACTTGCGCCGGATGCACAAACATCGCCCGCACCTTTGTACTTTGATCGGCCCGCCCCAGCCAGCCGCGAATGCGCGTATTGGTGCGGCCACAGGGCGAAATGCCGGGTAACACCGCCGATAAATCGCCCGTCGCAAAACGGATTAGCGGGTATTCCGGATGAAAGCTGGTGATCAGGACTTCGCCAATGTCGCCCTCGTCAGCCAGCTCGCCACTACCCGGTTTTACGATCTCAAGTAGCAATTGCTCTTCCAGTATCATGCCCGGATGGACAATATTTTCATTGCTGGTTTCATAGGCCACACAGCCCACATCGGCAATGCCATAGGCTTGCAATACCTGGGGCACGCCCAGCGCGCGCAGGTGGTTGCGCAGCGATTCGGGCAGGGCTTCGCCGCTCACCAGCGCGCAGCGCAAGCTGCTGATATCTACCCCCTTGGCGTGCGCCAATTCCAGAATGATTTTCAGAAAGGAGGGCGCGCCAGCGTACACTTCCGGGCGCAAGTTTTGAATCGCCTGCAACTGCATATCGGTTTGACCTGTACCCGCCGGAATCACGGTGCAACCCAGACTCGCGCAAGCGGCTTCAATCATGAAGGCGGCGGGGGTAAAGTGATAGGAAAAACAGTTTTGCAGTAAATGGCCTTTGCCTATACCCAGCGCATGTAACACGCGGGCAAAGCCGCCCCAATTGGCATTACGCGCCTGCGGATCGAAAATTGGGCCGGGCGACATAAAGATGCGGGCCAATTCACGGGCAGGCGTCATGTTTAAGCCGCCAAAAGGTAAGGAGGTGGCTTGAATTTGTTTCAGATTGGATTTGCGCGTCACCGGAAGCTGCGCCAACGCCGCGCGGCTATGAATGTCTGGCGCATTGACGCCATGCAAAATGGTGTTCCAGCCCGTTGTTTGCTGTGCATGCGCGATCAATTGCGGCAAGCGTGCGATTAAATCCGCTTCCCGTTGCGCTGGATCACGGGTTTCCAAAGAATCCAGGTATGGCATAATCCCTTTCGTTACTGGCACCGGGCCAGTTGTATTGTGTCAGGCTGTTGTTCAGGCTATTTTCTAGGCCAGCCAGCGTTTGCGGCGGCGATAAAATTTCATGTCGCGAAAACTTTTGCGACCTTCACCAGAGATGCCCAAATAAAATTCTTTCACATCCTGGTTATTCGCCAAATCTTGCGCCAGACCTTCCATTACCACCCGGCCATTTTCGAGAATATAGCCGAAATCGGCATAACGCAGCGCGACCATGGTGTTTTGTTCGGCCAACAGGAATGATACCTGTTCTTTGCTGTTTAAATCCTTGACGATGTGAAAGATTTCATCGACAATTTGCGGCGCAATCCCCATCGAGGGTTCATCCAGCAAAATCATGCTCGGTTTGGCCATTAGCGAGCGGCCAATCGCACACATTTGTTGTTCTCCTCCAGAAGTATACCCGGCCTGGCTGTTGCGCCTTTCTTTTAGTCTTGGGAAGTAGTGGTACACCCGCTCCAGATCCTGCTTGAGTTCAGCGCGCGAAATTTGGCGTGTATAAGCGCCCGTCAAGAGATTTTCTTCAATCGTCAAATGGCCAAAACAATGCCGTCCTTCCATCACTTGTGACAGGCCGCGTTTCACCAGTTCATTGGGGGTGAGCTGATCAATGCGCTGGCCCTGAAAGTGGACATCGCCTTTGGTCACGTCGCCGCGCTCGTTACGCAATAAGGTGGAAATGGTTTTTAAGGTAGTCGATTTACCCGCCCCGTTAGCACCCAACAAGGCGACGATTTTGCCTTTTGGCACTTCCAGCGACACACCCTTGAGCACGAGGACGACGTGATCGTAAATGACTTCGATGTTATTCACCGATAAATACGCGGCAGAAGAGGTTTCGCTCATCATGACTCACATGAATGGGTTGATAATAGTTTAACAACGGGTTGACAATAAGCCTGGCTTAACAACGGTGAAACGCTGCAAGCCAGGCGATCCTGCACAATGTGGCGCTACCCGGCACTACTCGACACTACCCGACACTACCCGGCGCAAGCAGGGGTCAGTTTCTTGTCTGCCGCATATTTGGCCGACGATTCTTCCAATAATTTACGGGTCAATGCCTTGTCGCCCACAATCCAGTTGGGCGTCACCGCCGTCCACTTGCTGCCATTCCATTGCTGTACCTTAACGGCACCCGAGCCTTCATGATCATCGCATGAGGTTTTCAGGGTTGGGAACATGCCCAGCGCACCCAAGGCTTTTTGACGCGCCTCATCCACATTCAGGTTTTCCAAGCCCCAGCGCACTTGCTCGCCGGTCAGCACTTTGCCTTTGCCAAATTTTTCTTGGGCGCGGCGCATGGCTTCGGTCCAGAGAATTGCCGCCGTTACGCCGCGCATGTGGTAGACCGAACCAATCCGGGTTTTATCATCCAGGCTGCCTTTGCCTGCCGCATACACTTTTTTGCGAATTTCATCCAGCACCGGATAATTGCCCGGTGTGTTAAATGTCATGGTGGTATAGTTTTTGGCGGCATCGCCCGCTGGAATGGTATCTTCTTCCGAGCCTGCCCACCATACGCCCAGCATTTTCTCACGTGGAAAGCCATTGCGCTGCGCGGTTTTAATGGCCACCGCATTCATTACACCCCAACCCCATAAGATGACGAAATCGGGCTTGGCCTGGCGAATTTGCAACCATTGCGATTGCTGTTCGTTGCCGGGGTGGGCGACGGGTATTTTGATCAATTCAAAGCCATATTGCTTGGCCATGGCTTCAAATACCGGAAAGGGTTCTTTGCCGTAGGCAGAATCGTGATACAGATCGACGATTTTTAAGCCTTTCAATTTATCCATGCCGCCCGCTTTTTGGCCCAGATAGGCAATCATGCCTGCCGCCTGATTCCAATAAGTGGTAATCAAGGGGAAAACGTAGGGGAAAACCTTGCCATTGGCGGCGTCGGAACGGCCATAGCCGAGCGTGGTTAAAGGAATTTTGTCTTGCCCAACCCGGTCCAAAATGCCATAGGCAATACCGGTTGATAAGGGTTCAACCAGGGATGCGCCACTGTTCTTGGTTTTTAAGCGTTCATAGCATTCGATCCCGCGTGAGGGCACGTATTCGGTTTCGCATTCTTCCCAAGCCATTTTGACGCCATTCACGCCGCCATTGGCGTTAATCAAATTAAAGTAATCAATGGCACCGCCAAAAAAGCCCGAGCCGCCTGCGGCATACGGGCCTACCCGATACGATAAAATCGGCACGAATTGATCAGCAGCGCTTGCGTGCAAGCTAACACAGGCAGCCAGGAAAGCGCTGCCCATCAATATCGACTTAACTAATTTCATAACAAACTCTCCTTAAAAAAATCTTAATACGGGAATGGCCACAGACGCAACTTTTCCTTGGCAATTTGCCATAAGCGCGCCAAACCATGTGGTTCCACGATTAAGAAAAAAATAATTAACGCGCCAAATATCATTAATTCCAAATTCGATGCGACGCTGGTTGAAATGGCCCATTGCGGGGAAAAATTATTCCATCCATGCGTCAACGTATTGAGTGTAATTGGCAGCAAGGTGATAAAGGCGGCACCCAGAAATGAGCCTAAAATCGAACCCACCCCGCCGATAATAATCATGAACAAAATTTTAAACGATAAATCCAGGCTATAGGTATCCTGCTCGACCGTGCCCAAAATCGCATAGGCATACAATGCGCCAGCAACCCCGCAATAAAACGAACTGACTGCAAAGGCGAGCAGCTTGGTGCGCATCAGGCGAAAGCCGATCACTTCGGCGGCGACATCCATATCCCGCACCGCCATCCAGGAACGCCCGGTATTGGAGCGCAGCATGTTTTTCGCCAATAATGCAAGAATGCAGACAATGCTTAAAACGAGTAGGTATTTACTAGCGGCAGAAATAAAATCGTAGCCTAGAATACTCATTTTTTGTACCGTGATGACGCCGGTTGTGCTGCCATTGGTAAAATACGGCACATGGCTCAAGCACCACACAACGAAAAATTGGGTGGCCAGTGTGGCAGCGGCCAAATAAAAGCCGCGAATGCGCAGTGAGGGCAAACCAAATACAATACCCACTGCGGCTGCGCATAAACCGCCCAATACAAAGGCCAGCAGCAAGGGCATGCCGGGTACGCGTGCCATAAAATTGTAGGCAGAAAAAGCGCCTACGGCCATGAAGGCAGCACTGCCCAAGGAGAGTTGTCCCGCATAACCTGTTAAAATATTTAAGCCCAAGGCAGCCAGGGCCATGATCAAAGAAGGAATCAGTAAGCCTGTCAACACATACTCACTGGCGCAAAATGGCAGCACCAAAAATGCGACAAAAAGCAAACAGGCAATGCCGATGCGATCCTGCAGAATCGGAAAGATTTGATTGTCTGCTTCATAAGTTGATTTAAACTGGCCAGTTTCACGATAGAACATGGTGTATTTCCCGGTGCGGTTCAAGATATGGGGTAATAGTACTACGGCCCCCGGTAACACAACGTGAAGCGTTCATCGGTGCATGATAAAAATTCGTTGTATAGCAACATATTGTCTTTCAAAAATCGATGATTTAACTTATGATTTAAGACATGCGCGTGGGCAAGGCCAATGCCTGGCCGGATTAAGTGTGGTACTGATGCTGATCCTTTTCAATTTCAAGCGTATCGAAGCAATATTGGTGATATCTTCGTACTATTGTCTCATGCAGTTTTTTCCGATGATACGCGTTGGGCAGCGACGGCGCTCATTGACTCAAAGCTTTGTGGTAAGCGAAGGCTGGAAGAAGCGGCAGTGAGGTTATGATAAATATAATTGCGTTATTTACAATGGATCATTATGCTATCGGGAGTTTTGCATGACTAAGTTGAGAAAGATCCAATTTGTGAAAAGTTATGGCGTTCCTGCCATAGAAGTGAAGGAAGAGTTTCCGCAAACGGTTACGGATCATTTTAGCTTGAATTCGCCTGTGGGTGTGGTGATGGATCACCACCACAATGTCTGGGTTTGCGATGTGGGTAATAACCGGATAGTGATTTTGTCGCCGGATCTGGATCAACTGCTGGGCGTGATCAAGTGCCCGCTGGAGTCGATCGCGGCCGATGACGAATCGGACATCCATCAATTGATTATGCCCTTTCACGTCTGCCCACATCCTGAAAAAAAATGGATGTATGTCACTGAAATTGGCAATCAGCGTATTTTGGTGTTTGAATACGGCATGGATCAGTTGGAGGGCAGCGGCCATTACGCGCATTGTGTGCGCGCCTTTGATGATGAAATCGTGGTCGATGAAATCAGTGCGGCCAATCTGGATCGTTTATGGGAAGTGGGCCGCGACAAAGTGTTGGGCGGCACCAAAAAGAATTGCTATAACGGTATTACGGTAATCCGCGATGCCAGCTCGCCCACCGGCTGGTGTGTGTATGCGGCTGATGAATTTTATCAGCCGGTGATTCATGCCGATCAGGCACCGGGTTCTGCCAGTTCTTTGCATATTCGGCTGGACCGTAGCCGGGTGGTGCGCTTTACCGACCATGGCGATTACCTCTCGCACTTTCGTGGCGTGCAGGTGGCGGATGGATCGCGCATCCATAACCTGTTGTGGCCACAAGGTTTGTGTACCGATAGCCAGGGCAACCTGTATGTTGCCAACACGGGTAAAGATGAAATTATCAAATGCGACCCAACCAGCCCCATGGATGGGGATGAAAACCTGATCTTGCAAGACGATATAGCGCGCACCCAGTTCCACGCTTTGCATCATGACAAAGGCAATCACTACACCACATCGATGCGCAGTGTTTCGGTGATCGATGACAAGGTGTTTATTTCCGCCAGCAATACCATTACCGTCTATGACCGAAAAAACAATACACGCGGCTTGATTTTGGGTGAGTTTTCCACCCTGCAAGCCATGCAGTTGGGCGGATCATTGACCGACATTGCGTTTCAATCGGTGGGCAGCCTGGTGCTCTCTTGCCCTTACGAGATTTGTAAAAGTGCCGAGCCGGACGTGTATTATTTGACCGAGCCATTCCTGTCAAAAGTGGTGAAGATCAAAATTGAGATGAGGCACGACCCGGGTTTGCGCGGGCAGGCGGCCCAGGTATTTCGCGCCCAAGGCTTGACCATGGATAGTTATGACTTTGTGACCAGTGCCAAAATCATTAAAAGCCTGGACAGCCGACGTGATCGGCGTGATGACAAGTTTAATGTGGCCTCGTGCGTTTTTGCGATTGAACCCCGGCATAAGCATCGCGAGGATATTTTCCGGCCAAAGCAGCCATTCGACTTTGCCGTGCATCAAATGAACCATTGGCTCAGCGGCTGGACCGCTCTGATGGATATGCATTACAAATGGATCAATACCGCGCAGATGAAGCAGCCCTATGTGCGCAAGTTGAAAAAGTTCGATTTGAACGAACGACAGTTATTTTGCGTCGATATGGGCAATTGGAAGCTCAAATCATTCCATGACGAACATTTCACACGCTATAAACGCTTCCCCTTTGCGGGCACCATTTGTGTCGCCGTGTATTATCCGCGCAAACCTTTGCTGGGGCAATTGTGTGCCGATAAACCCTTGCTGCTGACGGTTAATACCTGTTTTGGCATTGTCACCATCATGCAATTTGATGAAATGAATCGTCTGGAGCAATACGGTTTGCCCTTTGGCTTATACCAAATGAAGGGGCCGCAGGGGATTGCGGTGACCGATGATGGCGAAGTCTATATCGCCGACCCGGTGGCGAACCGGGTTTGGAAATGGCGCATCTTGCAAAATGGCATGGTGGTGATGGTCGATTCCTTCACCGCACCGGAATTGCCGCCGGACGCCAATCAGGCTGCGGATGAGCTGCGCAAGGTGGTCGAGTTTTTGCCGACCTCGGTGGCGATTAGCCAAAAAAATCATTTATTCGTCTGTGATCAAGGCAATTCCACGATCCGGGTATTTGATAACAGCGGCCATGCCCTGTGCCATTTTGGTTATGAAGGTTACTGGGATGGCAGCGAAAAAGAAGCCGACCATTTTTGCTTACCGACCAGTTTATGCATTCATGAAGATTTATTATTCGTCAATGACCTGGTGAACCGGGCGATTAAAATCTTCAGGATCAACGAAGACGGGGCCAAGATTCGTTTGCAGTATCTGCACGGCAAGCAGTTTTTCAATTTGCGCCCGGAGCATGGCGGTTTGTGGATGCCATTTTTTATCCATGCGGATGAAAAATACATTTACGTGCCTGATTCCACCTTCAATGTGATTAATGTGTATGCCTATTGACCGCGCTGCAAATTGCGCAGCCAAAAAAAAGCCCACCGGGTTGGTGGGCTGAAATCTATTTTCTTTGAGGAAGAATAGAGGAGACAGGCAGCATGATGCCTTGTTCAACCTCATTCGTCCAATTTATTGTTGCAATGACTGATATTGCTTTTGTGAATGTCTTCGTGGTGGCGGTCAGGAGTCCAGTGTCGCCAGTTGCTGTGTCATTTTGTTTTGCAGCGCAAGCAAGGCTTGTTCCAGTTCGGCAATTTGTTGCCTTGCCTCTTGCAAATTACATGCCAGGGCTTTTTTGTGGGCAAACTGGTAGCGGGGCAAAGTCAGATCAAATTCGTTGGCGGCTATTTCGTCTGTGCTGGCGAGATAGCAGCCCTGGCCCTGAGTTTGGCGCGCATTCACATCGGCAATGATTTGATCGATCTGGCTGGCGCTCATCAAGCACAAGTGTTTGTTGGGCGCGATGCCGACGCTGGCATCAATCATCAGCACATCGCGCACATGTGCGCGTGCGCCGCCTGCCTCACGTGCGCGGTCGAACAAGCACACCACCATGCCCACACGCGAATGCGGTAGAACATTGGGTGGCAACAAAATCACCGTATCCAACAGATTTTCCTCAATTAGCTGTTGGCGAATGCCATTTTCCGCACGCCCCCGAAACAACATGCCCTGGGTGGCAATGATGGCCAAACGGCCGCAACCGGGGCGGGTCATGGCCAGGCAATGGCAAATATAGGCATAATCAACCCGATGCCTGGGTGGCAGCCCGCGCCAAAAACGGCGATACGCATCCTGCGCGGCGCGCACGGGTAGCCATGGCATGTTGTCTTGCGCTGGATAGGCCAGCACCACATCAAATTGCTGCAATTGCGCCCCTTGTAATAATTGCGGCATGCGTAAGCAGTCGCCCTGTTTCATGATGGCGTCGTCTTGTTCATGCACCAGTAAATTCATGCGCGCAATGGCCAAAAGAGCGGGCACCGCTTCTTGCCCAAATAAAACCAATGGCACACCATGGGTGCTACTGGCCAATAATAAGCTGGCACTGGCGCATACCGGGTCTGCCACCTGCTCGCCGGGGCGGGGCTTAACCAAATGGTGCAACAGGCGCGCTATTTGGCGCGGGGTTTCGGGTGTGCTGTCATCTTCCAGGCTAAAGCGTTCAATCAAAAACAAAAATAAGGCCGGCCAGGCAGGCATGTTGGCGCGCATTTCCAGAAAGGCAAGAAACGAGAGAAAATGACGCAGACGCAGATTGCGCTCTGTACCACT
>CAMBDR010000124.1 GCA_945864765.1 Janthinobacterium lividum
CACTGGCCGATTCGATTCGTCACACCGGCCGCGCCGCTCAAGAACGCGCAGCACCACCAAAAGAGTCAGCACATGAAGATTGAAACACTCATTTTTGATTTGGATGGCACCCTGATTGATAGTGCCCCCGCAATTTTAGCTTCCTTTGCGCACGTGCTGCAAATGCATGGCATGGAGCCGGTACAACCCTTGACCGGTGAGCTGATCGGCCCACCATTGCAACAGACCTTGGCCAAAATCTCGGGCAGCCAAGATAGCGCGCTCTTAAACGCCCTCACCACCGCATTTAAAGCCCATTACGACAGCCAAGGTTATCTGCAAACCCCAGCTTTCGACGGCGTCGATGCCATGTTGAAGCGACTTAAGCAGCAGTCTATCCCGCTCTACATCGCCACCAACAAGCGCGCCACGCCCACGGGCCTCATCATCGATCTACTGGGTTGGCGCGACTACTTTCAGGGCGTGTTCGCACTTGACTCGATCACCCCGGCAGCGCCCAGTAAAGGGCATTTATTGCGCCATATCATCAGCAGCTTGCAGCTTAACGTGCAAAGCACCCTGTATGTGGGTGACCGTAACGACGACCGCCGCGCCGCGCAAGAGGCTGGGCTGGCCTACTTTCATGCCAACTGGGGTTATGAACCGGAGCCATCCCATAGCGCAGCGCCCGGCATTGCCATCGCTGCATTCTGCGAAAAGGTCATCTCCACGCAAATAGACGGACTATAATCATTGCTGAACCAAGGTAGCGGGTGGGGTCGTGTGGGGCCGGGCATCAAAGCGCATGGCAAGGCCAAACGGAATGTGAACAATTTTTCAAAGGACGCTCATGAAAGCAGTCATTCTTGCAGGTGGTTTGGGGACAAGGCTCAGTGAAGAAACCACCATTAAACCCAAGCCAATGGTGGAAATTGGCGGAAAGCCGATTCTTTGGCATATCCTGAAATCTTACTCAGTGCATGGTATTAACGACTTTGTTATTTGCTGTGGTTACAAGGGGTATATTATCAAGGAATTTTTTGCCAATTATTTCTTGCATACTTCCGATGTCACCTTTGATATGAAGTCCAATCAAATGGAAGTGCATTCGCACCATGCCGAACCGTGGCGTGTCACCCTGGTGGATACCGGTGACGAAACCCAAACCGGCGGGCGGCTCAAGCGGGTGCGCAAATTCATCGAAGATGACGCCGCCTTTTGCCTCACCTACGGCGACGGGCTGAGTAATGTCGATATCACCGCCTCCATCGCCTTTCATCAACAACATGGCAAATTAGGCACCATGACCGGGGTGCAACCGCCCGGACGTTTCGGCGCGGTAGAGCTGGACGGGCAGCGGATTGTGCGTTTTTGCGAAAAGCCACAGGGCGATGGTAACTGGATCAACGGCGGTTTTTTCGTGCTCTCGCCCAAAGTGATTGACTACATTCCTGATGACAGCACGCTATGGGAAAAAGGGCCGATGGAACGTCTGGCGCAAGACGGGCAGATGGATGCATTCCTGCATGACGGGTTTTGGCAGCCGATGGATACCTTGCGGGATAAATTTTACCTCGAAGACCTGTGGCAACGTGGCAATGCGCCGTGGAAAACGTGGGCATAAATCCATGGGGGGCTGACACCAGCCCCCGCAGGCATCAAAAGTTGACGCCGAGATAGGTTTCGATTTTGCTGGCGGCAAATTCGAGCATCTCGGGCGTTAAACCGGGGAAAACGCCAATCCAGAAGGTATCATTCATCACCCGGTCGGTGTTGGTGAGTTGCCCCGAGACGCGGAAATTGCGCCCCGTCATATACGGTTGGCGCGTCAGGTTTCCTGCGAACAGCAGGCGCGTGCCGATTTTGTGTTGATCCAAATAGGTGAGCAAATCAACCCGGCGGATGTTGGCCTCCGGCTTTAAGGTGAGTGGAAAGCCGAACCAGGAAGGGTCGGACCCGGCGGTGGCCTCCGGCAGTATCAAAAACTCGGCGCAGCTTTGCAGGCGTTGTTTCAGCCATGCGAAATTATCCTTGCGCGCCTGCACAAAGCCGGCTGCGCGTTCAAGCTGGGCCAAACCGCAGGCCGCTTGCATATCGGTAATTTTCAGATTGTAGCCGAGGTGGGAATAGGTGTATTTGTGATCATAACCCTCGGGCAGCGTGCCCAGTTTCCAGCAAAAGCGCTTGCCGCAGGTATTATCCTTGCCCGGCGCGCAATAGCAGTCGCGGCCCCAATCGCGAAACGATTCGGCAATCGCTTTGAGCTCGGCGTTGTTGGTAAATACCGCACCGCCTTCGCCCATGGTAATGTGGTGCGCCGGATAAAAACTCATCGTGCCGATATCGCCAAACGTGCCCACCATCTGGCCCTTCCAGGTTGAACCGAGCGCGTCGCAGCAGTCTTCAATCAGCCATAAATTATGTTTCTTGCATAGCGCCACAATCACATCCAGGTTGTACGGGTTGCCCAGCGTGTGGGCCAGCATAATGGCCTTGGTTTTACTGGAAATGGCCGCCTCGATCTGGCTCGCATCGATATTATAGGTGCCCAGTTCCACATCCACGAACACCGGCACCGCGCCAAATTGCAGAATCGGGTTGACGGTGGTGGGAAAGCCCGCCGCCACGCCGATCACCTCATCGCCCGGCACAATGGCGCGCGCGCCCAGCTTGGGCGAGGTGAGGGTGGAAAACGCCACCAGATTGGCCGATGAACCGGAATTGACGGTAATGAGGTGCTTGACGCCGATAAATTTGGCCAGTTTGGCTTCAAATTGGTCGTTAAAGCGCCCGGTGGTAAGCCATGCGTCGAGCGAGGCTTCCACCATCAGGCCCATTTCTGGCGCGCCCACCACCTTGCCTGCGGGTGGCACCACCGTTACGCCCGGTTCAAAAGGCTTGGGTGCGCTGGCCAGCGCGCCGTATTGGGCTACCAGGGCGAGGATTTGTTCGCGCAATTGTTCTTTGGATGGTTGTTCGCTCATGCTGCCGACCTTAGCTAAAAATGGGTGAAAGGGGTGGTTTGCCAGGCGTCGATTTGTGCCAGCGTGGTGGCACGCATATCGTCGCCCCGGATGTGGGCCTGATGCCAGGCTGCGATCATTTCGATGGTATGGGCCAGGTTCCAGCGTGGTTGCCAGCCCAGGCGCGAGCGCGCTTTCGAGCAATCGAGTTTGAGCCAGCTGGCTTCATGCGGCTGGGGCGCGCCGTCGCGTTGCCAGGAGGCACCTGCGCCCCATTGTTGGCACAGCCGCTCGATAATCCATTCCACCGGGCGTGCGTCCGAATCAGCCGGGCCGAAGTTAAACCCTTCTGCGTAAGCGCAGCCATGTTGGACCAGGTGTTCGGCCAGGGTCAGGTAGCCCGAGAGTGGTTCCAGCACATGTTGCCACGGGCGGATTGCGCCGGGGTTGCGGATCATGACCGGTTGGCCTTGCGTGATGGCGCGCATCATATCCGGAATCAGGCGGTCTTGCGCCCAGTCGCCGCCACCGATCACATTGCCGGCGCGCGCCGAGGCCAGTGCCACGCCGTGCTGGTGATATTTTTCCGGGTTAAAAAACGAGCTGCGCCAGGCGCTGGTGACCAGTTCGGCACAAGCCTTGCTATTGCTGTAGGGGTCGTAACCGCCGAAGGCTTCGTTTTCGCGGTAGCCCCATACCCATTCGCGGTTTTCATAACATTTGTCGCTGGTAACATTCACCACCGCCTTGACGCCGGGGGTGGCGCGCACCGCTTCAAACAGGTTAATCAGCCCCATCACATTCACGCCATAGGTTTCAACCGGGTGCGCGTAGGAGTAGCGCACCAGCGCTTGCGCGGCCATGTGGATGACGATTTCGGGGGCCGCTTGCTGCATGGCCTGGGTGACCAGTGCGCCATCGCGAATATCGCCGATCAGCGACACCATATTGCTGCCCACGCTGGCTACTTCAAACAGGCTCGGGTTGCTTGGTGCCGTCAAGGCATAGCCGGTGACGTGTGCGCCCAGTTGTTGCAGCCAAAGGCTGAGCCAACTGCCTTTAAAGCCGGTGTGGCCGGTTAAGAAAACGCGCTTGCCGCGCCAAAAGTCCGGTTTCATGGTAAGCGTTTCCAGGGGGCTTTGCCGCCAAGTTTTACCAGTGGCTTGGGTTTTAATGGCGGCGCTTCACTCAGGCGTGTGCTCAAGCCGCTGGCAAGGATAACTGCTTTCATGGTGGCCTCTGATTAGCTGGTATGGTGAAATCGTGTGTTTGCGCACGCGGAGCCTGCGGTGCGGCTCCTTGTTGGGCCAACGCAGCTTATTCTAAAACAGAAACAGGTGGCTTTCAAATTTATTACGGTTGCCCCCGGTTTTACCCGGACAAATTCCGAAGGAAATCAGGATAGTGTTCTGTTCAAGCTACAGTTCCTGTAATCGGGTTACTGTCTGGATTCAAACCCGAAGCGAAATGGTGTGCTGACTGGTGCAACAAGGTTTGCATAAAAAAAATCGGCCCCGCAGGGCCGACTTTTTTCAGCGTGACATGGATGTCAGAATCAAGCTGCTTTACGACGACGAGCCACAGCACCAACCAAAGCCAAACCGGCCAACATCAGCGCATAAGTTTCTGGTTCTGGCACTGGTGCGGAAATTGCGAGGTTATCAATCAACAAGGCACTTGGCGAAGTAACGTGTAAGCGATTAAAGGTGATGCCTTCAAAACCATAGTTACCCCAATAGGCACCATTACCACTGAACGAATCAACCAGCGTTGCGCCGTTGTAGGCTGCAAAATTGAAGGTGCCGCCGTTGGAGGCAAAGCGGAACGATGCGCCAGTTACTGCGGTAGCGAAATCGATATCGAAACCATTAGTGAAAGAGCTAGTATTGCTGAAACTAAAATTACCCACATCTGGTTTGGCAGGCAAAGTGACGCAACCCGAGCAAGGATTGTAAAACAAGCCAGAAAAACTCACGCCGTAAGCGGCGTACTGATTGGTTAACGCGGTGCTGTCAGGTAATACTACTTCATCGAATGACAGGGTGATAGCTGGCTGGCTGATGCCAGTGCTTGCTGCATTAATTTGACTTGCTTGGGCTACGCTGGCAACCATGGCAAAGGAGGCGACTGCTAAAACTGGGGATAATTTTGAAAACTTCATGGTTTGAATTAACTTTCTTTGAAATGGGTGTAATCCGGAAGGGGTAATCCGGGAAAATAATTTGGGGTGCCAATCCGGGGCATCAAGCCGCGTTTGGCCGCATATTGTAGCATGATAGAAAAAATAAATGCAACTAATTAATGCGATCTGCATCGTTGGTTTTGTTTTGGTATTAATCGCCAGGTGGGGAGACGGTTTTCCAGTTGGTTAGTGGCAGATTGTTTGGGTATGAATGGCGGCATTGCAGGCGATGTGACTCATTTGGGCTTGATCAAAAACTCCACGCTGGCCACGGCGGTCATGGTTTTTGTGCCTTTGAATTCGGTGCCGATATCGGCCACGGCGCTATCGCTGCGGGAGCGCGCCATGGCGGGCGCGCCGAGTGGTGCGGCCATCAGGGTGAGATTGGTGTTGGGTACTTCGTAGGAATCGCTGGCGGAATGAATTTGTACGATTTCGTGGTTGACCACTTCGGCCATATTGCTGGCCTTGGACAGGCATTTTTGCATGGCCTGGCGAATCAAATCTATTTTGGCCTGGTCTTCGTCAAACACCCATTCCAGGCTATTCATGCTGATATTGCTGCCGCCGGAAATGGCCCCCAGCACTTCGCCCAAGTGGGCGGTGTTGTGGCAACTGATGACGATTGAATACTCGCCCCGGGAGGACTTGGAAAGCCAGCCGGATTGGGAATGAATTCTGACCGAGTTGACCACGATATCAAATTCAAAATTGGGGATTTGTTTGAGTGTGGCCAGCAGGGCTTTTAATTCTTTGGCTTTTTCGAGGGCGGCGTTGCCGAAAACCGCGTTTTCGCCTTCCACCGTGATATGCATATTGGCGCGGGTGGCGGCAATTTCTGCGCTGGCGCGTTCGGTGACTCTGAGTATGCCGTGGTTCATGATGCTCCTTTGGGGGAAGAAAAGCGCTGCGGGGGTGGGGTATTTTACCAAACTGTTGGATTGGTGGGCATGCGTGCCAGCTTGCTTGTTTCTTTTGTGAATACTTGATCGTCATTTCAATAATTTTTGCGCTATGATGGCTGGATACCGATTCGGAGACCATCATCATGCCCGAGCACCGCCCCAACCCCGTAATGCCAGCCAGCGTAGAAGCGCGTACCCATGATTTGGAGGGGGCGGGGCCGATTTATGAAAATCCCGGTTTGCCGCCGGAACTGCTGGGTAACCCGGCGGCGGGAGCTGAGCCGATTTTGTTGTTGACCGTCAACGACAATGAAAGCGCAGCGGTGCGG
The DNA here is from genome assembly GCA_945864765.1 of Janthinobacterium lividum. Lineage (GTDB taxonomy): Bacteria > Pseudomonadota > Gammaproteobacteria > Burkholderiales > Burkholderiaceae_D > CAMBDR01. Next base: position 6,359 of record CAMBDR010000124.1, read on the forward strand.
CAAGTGTTTTTGGCGGGGCGGGAGCCGAGCTTTTTTGGGCGCGAGCAATACGTTTATGAAAATTTGGGCGCGGTGGCGGGGCGGCCCATTATCGGCTTTCAATGTGATATGGGTAGCATCGGCATCAACGCCGCCATGCTGCGCAGCGTAAAAGCCATTGCGCACCATAAACCGTGGGTGATTATTGCGGTGGGCATTGCCTTTGGTAAGCGGGAAAAACAACAATTGGGCGATGTGTTGATTTCTGAGCAAGTACAACCCTACGAATCGGCGCGCGTCAATGAAAGCGGTAAAGAAACCCGGCGCGGCTTGAGCGTGACCGCCAATCGGGTTTGGCTGGACCGTTGCCTGAAAAGCAAACCCGCCCATGTTACCGTGCGCAAGGGCTTGCTGCTGTGCGGTGAAAAGTTGATCGATAATTTGGAATTTCGGCAAAAGCTGGATCAGGAATGGCCCCACGCCATCGGCGGCGATATGGAAAGCGAAGGCTTGGCCAATGCCTGCAATGATGCCAAAGTGGATTGGCTGGTGGTGAAGGGCGTCAGCGATTGGGGCGATGGCAGCAAGGCGGCGGGCACCGAGGAAGACAAGGATTTTTGCCAACTGCAAGCGGCGCTGAATGCGGCGCAAGTGGTGTACAGCGCGCTGTTTTTAAAGGCTGTGGCGGTGATTGAGCCGGAAACCGTTCGCGCCATGGCGCGCGTGCAGAGCGGGCGCAACGCGCGTAACGCCACGCAGGCGCAGCAAGCGCCCACGCACGCGCCTACGCACGCATTCACGCACATGCGCAAGCAGGCTACGCCCGCCTACGAGATGCGCACGCCGGATTTGCACAATCTGCCAATGGTGATGGAACTGCAAGGCTGCGAGCAAACCATGGCGCAGGCGCTGCACAACGCCGCTGCCAGTTCCGGCCAAGTCGCGAACCATTCGGCCAACCAAACACCCACCCACACCACGCTGCTGCAATGGCTGGAAAACGCCGACGCGCCGCCCGTGTTTGCGCTGCTGGGGGAGTATGGCATGGGCAAAACCATCAGTTGCCAGCGCCTGTACCGCACCCTGCGGGAGATGGGCGAGAACGCCAGCGCAGCATCGCCCACCCCTGCATGGGCGCGCGTGCCGCTGTATTTTGATTTGCGCCAACTGAGTCTGTTCAAAAATCTGGATCGGCAAGGCACGGCGCAATTGCCCACCGGCGAAGCCTTGATCAACGATTTGATCAACCATTGCTGGGTAACCACGCCCGGCCAGCCGCTGCCGCGCTTTGCCGAAGTGCAAACCCTGCTGGCGCAAGGCGCGCTGTTGATTATGGATGGGCTGGATGAATGTCTGGTGCATTTGATCGATGCGCAACACCCGCATTTTGTTAGCACGATATTGAATTTGGTGGCCGATGCCAACAATGCGGCCAACAACGCGGCCAATAATGCGGCCAACAACGCCGCCATGCAGGCCGATAGCGCCGCCGCGCTACGCCATCCGCGCTTGCTGCTTTCCTGCCGCACCAATTTCTTTAAAACCCTGGACGACCAGCGCAACCTGTTTACCGGATCGCACCGGGGCAAAATGGATGCGGCCTGGTATCAGGCGCTGGTGTTGCTGCCGCTGACCGAGGAACAAATCAATGGCTATCTGGCCGCCGTACTGCCGGGGCTGGACATGGAACGGGTGCAAGACTTGATCGCCCACACCCACAACCTGGGCGAACTGGCGCAACGCCCGATGACGCTGAAACTGCTGGCCGAACATATCCCGGATCTGGAAGCCATGCGCCAGCAGGGTGAGCTGGTCAACGGGGCGGCGCTGTATGGCATTGTGGCGCAAAAATGGCTGGAGCGCGATCTTGGCAAGCACCATTTGGAACCGGAACACAAAATGCGGCTGATGCTCGCACTGGCCGCGCATTTGTGGCGTAGCGGCGTGCGTAGTATCGATTATGCGGAACTGCATGGCTGGTTTCACGAGTGGCGCGCCAGCCAGCCGGATTTGGTGCAGCGCTATCAGGGGTATAACCAAAACAAGCTGGAAGAAGATTTGCGTACTGCTACTTTTGTGGTGCGGCAGGATGAAAATGAGGGCGGTGAAGATGGGGCGGGCGGCATCGAAGGCTTTCGCTTTGCCCACAGTTCGCTGGCGGAGTTTTTTCTGGCGCGCTATTTGGCGGATGCGGTGGAGCGTGATCGGTTTGAGGATTGGGCTTTAGAGATTCCAAGTGACGAGACCATGCATTTTTTGGCTGAGATTTTGCAACTCGCCCACGCGCATTTGCAGCGCAAGCATGCGCGTGCGCCGGATGCGGCGCAGCGCTTGCCTGCAACGCTCAACCGCTGGCGCACGCAGTACCGCACGCTGGCGTCGGAATTATTACTGACCTATGCGCTGGCACCGTGCAAACTGGGCGGCAAGAGCGCGCCGGATGCACCGCGCCCGGTGTTGGCGGGGTTTGATTTGCGCGGCGCGCAATTGCGCGACTGGGTGTTTGGGGTGGCAGAATTTGACCGGGGGACGGGCATGCCAGCGCAGCCCTTGCTGGG
>CAMBDR010000125.1 GCA_945864765.1 Janthinobacterium lividum
TTGAAGTTGCCCGGTGCGCCACAGCAGCAGGCCACCAATCGGCATATTTTCACGAATCGACTCCAGTAATAGCAAGCGTTGATCATCTTGCCACACGAAAGGCCGTTGAAAACGGGGAACGCGGATATTCCCACTCTTCACATCTTCCAATATGCTACTTAAGTCCGGGTTCAGATTTTCGGAAGCAAGTGCGGTTATTTTTCCAGACATACAAACCTCAATCAATTAAAGCAGGTTGAATAATCGTGGCAACATTTGATCTGCCTCATTACGCGCATCGAAATCCCAAGCAAAATCATCGTCAAGGGAGGCAGCATAATGTCTGGCCAAAGTTTTACCAAATCCACCAGCGAGCGCATTACGCATATCAGGCGTCAGATTGCGATAGAGATCGCGGCATCGCTCTTTATCATCACGATCCTGATCTTTGAGCAAGCCCTCTTTCATGTTGTAATACCAGCGCGCAGTACAATCCATCCTGAAGAACGCGTTACATGCATCGGGATGGGTCTTATTTTCAGCACCTTTTTGTAATTCTTCCCTTGGCATATAAGACTCAATAAAACGCCGTTTAATCATCCAGTAGTGCGGCTTAACATCGCTTTCCAATATTTGTCGTTCCCATTCATAGGCATTACAGGCCGCCGCTTGCTTACCTGGCCTTGCGGTTGTCCAATCAGGATCGAATTCGTCGGGATGCAAACGATCGCTATCAAAAAGAACGAAGGTACGAAATGCTTTACGAGGCTCGGCCAGTCGCGCTGCGAGTAATTTACCCAGGGTATCACCACCACCATGCACGGGTTCTGCCCAGTCATTGCGAACGTAGTCTTGCAGCAGTTTGCGCTCCCATTCCGGCATAATACCAAGCAAGAAATTCCAGTCATTTGCCGCATTTTCAACCAGAATCGCTAATTTTTCTTTAAGCAATTTGATGGCTTCATCCAGCGGCAATATTGGTATTGGCTTATTCCACAAAGGCATTTCGACTGGCGCAATTTTTACTGTGGTACGGGCAGTTGGGTAACCGGGTGCATCTCGAAACGAAGCCTCCAGCAATACCCGGTAAATTGCCGCAATTTTTGGCATGAATGTGGAAAGAACCAGATTTAACCCATCCGCCGATTCAAAAAAGAGGGAGTGCCGCTTCGACTCCTTCGCAAAAACGATAAGGTCATGCAGCTTCAATACGTCGGGGGTATCAATCACCGCTCTTATCGCTGCATCGGAAATAATCACTTTCATGATATCTGTCCGGCCAGTTGTTTCATCATCAACGCACGCCCAAGTTCGACCGCCTCACCAAACGCACCAACCAGTGCCATATTGGTCGGCATCCCCTGCGCATCAAAATCCACCGGAAGAGCATCACTGGTGCCATCACTGCGCGACGCTACCCAATACACACGAACATCATCTGCCGCAATGTCGCCATTGGCAATGGCAAGTTGGACACTGGATAACAATACTTCGGAATGGGTTTCCACCAAAAGGCGTGGTTTGCCTTCAGATGTGGCCGTATCAACCAATGTTTTTGCCAAAACAGCTTGCGCACGGGTATGCAGGTGCAATTCTGGTTGCTCCAGGCACAGCAAATCAGGTGATTGCGCATTACATGCATTGGCCAGCGCTACCAATACGGGTAACACCTGTGAATAGCCCTCGCCCGTATCACACAAATTAACTTTGACGTTAGGCGCACCAATTGGGCTTAACATGATGCGCCAATTGTTTTCAAATGGATTGTCAAATACCAGGCGCTCCCCCAGTGCAGCAAAAAAAACCTTAATCACTTGCAGCACAGGGTCATTCGTGCTGCGCCGTTGCGCCGCAATAAGATGATCAAACACATTGCTGCCATCTGACCTTAATGGCGATGGATCGCCACCATCAAAGGTAGCCAGGCGTGCCAAACGACTGCGGATGCCCCCAAGCCACTGCAAATCTTTCTGCAATCTTCTTAGGCAATGCCTTAAATCCTGTTGGAGGCGACTCTTTGATTCTAAAGGTGAACCGATTGGGTAGCCCGCAGGAAAGCCCGCCCATTCACCGACTTGCTTGACCTTTACTTCACCCGGCGAAAAATGCTGTTCGACATCACCTGCCTTCAGATAGACAGCTCGGTTTTCTTGCCATTTTCCATCCGGGTACCCTTCAATTTCCCACGCAGCCGATAAGGGGGCCAATAACAACTCATCCTCCCAATGCATACCAAATTTCAGAACCGCGCGTTCTGTTGCTTTGCAAACCAGATCCGACCAATTTGCTCCCCTGCCAACGTCACCTTTCAACCAAATGGCAGGACCGGCTTCGCGCATCGATTCCACCAATAAAGGCAAAAACCGAATCAAAGCACTCTTGCCACCACTATTCCAACCAAAAAACAGAGTCAGTGGGCGAATTTCAATGCTTTGCGCACGCGCAAATGCACGGTAATTTTCAACGGTAAAACGGGATAACATAAGGTAGACTCCAACGTAAAACTACAATATGAAGGGCATTTTACACTACAACAGCCGACTCTGATTCATCGCAAAAGTGCAATATACTTACACTCTCTGGAATGCACAACGGTAAATTTATGAAAATTTCAAGAAGCCAGCAGCGCGCTGCTCTGCAATTATTAACTGCCCGCAGTTGGAAACCACGCATCGGCGCGTTGATCATTTTGTCTGTCGCCGCCGTCACCTGGTGGCAGCAAGGGCAAGTCAAACCGGGCCAAATGGTGAAAGGCGGGGTGTTGCAAGGACAAGTGACGCAGGTTGCCGATGGCGATACCATCACCTTGCAAGACGCTGAAAAACGCGAATACAAATTACGCCTGGCCTATATTGATGCGCCGGAAAAAGCCATGCCTTTTGGCAGTGACGCCAAACGCAATCTGGCGCATTTGGTCGAGCATCAAACGGTTGAAGCCAAAATTGATGATGTCGATAGCTATGGGCGGGGAGTGGCGCGGATTTTTAAGGATGGGCAAGATGTGAATTACGCCCAATTGACCAAGGGCTATGCCTGGCATTACAGTCAATATGCAAAAAAGAGTCAGGATGGCAGTGACTACCAACGCTACCAGCAAGCACAGGATACGGCGCGCAGCAAAAAAACGGGGCTATGGAAGGAGGCCAGCCCTACGCCACCATGGGAGTGGCGGCGTGGGCAACAGCAGCAGTAGCGATAAACTTGACTCAGCCTTGGCGACTATAGCGCTGCCAGAAAACTCTGCAAATCCGTTCTTTCCTGTGGTGACAATCCCATACGGAAGCGGCGGTCGTAGAAGGTGACGATATCCGCCACATTTCTGGCCGAACCATCATGAAAGAACGGCGCACGCGATTCCAGGGCACGCAAGCTTGGGGTTTTAAAACGCCCCAAATCACGCCATTTACCGGTCACCAAACCTTGGCCCGGATCGGTTAAAGCCAATGTTTCACCCGTGGCATTATTTCTGAAGGTGTACAAAGGCATATCCGGCGTGCGCCGATTGGCCGCAGCCACGCCAGTGTGAAATAAGCGCGGCACCGAGGTGCTACCGTTATTGGGTGCGTTATGGCAACCTGCGCAGGTGGTGCGTTGTTGCTGCACGGGTACCACATCGTTAAAGCCTGGCACCTGAGTCACTAAAAATGGCCGATTATTAAAAATTTGCTCCCCACGCGCAATCGACGCTTTCGCTTGATCGGTCGCCGAGGCGGGCCGTGGCGCAGGTTGGCCGGGCCGTGGTGGTGCGGGTGGCGCGGCCAAATTCAACCAGGCACCAAACATGGTCATCACATTACGGGTAAAGGGTGCTTTGGTTTGATAATCGCCACTCAGAAAATCATTGATACCAAAATAAAATGGGGTGGTGGTCAAAGCTTGTGGGCCACCGCGCACGCCCGTTGCATTCAATGCCCCCGCCACGTTATTGCTTAATTGCGCGGTGGTTAACGATTTTTCAAACGCCACCACAGCCGCCTGTTGCGCGCTCGTCAAACCCGCTGCAAACTGGGCATGGCCGGTTACCGCACCATTGGCCTGGTGGTTTAAATCGGTATCCAGCGGCGCAAAGCACGAAGCGGGGCCACGTTGCAAAATGCATAAAGTGGATTTTGGATCGGCCTGGGTTTCACGACCATCCCACATCACCGAGGTATTAAAGCGTAAATTGGTGGTGGGCAAAGGGCGGCGGAACAGCGACAGTTCGGTGGCACTGGCAAAGCCATAGGGGTCTTCCACCCTGGTCAAGGTAAATTCGGCATTGGTAGGCATGGGCAAGCCAACCCGGATCAAGCCTTTGTTTAATAACATGCTGTAAGCAGCACGTTTTTGCTCCAGCGTGGCAACCGCCGCTTTGGGCGAGTTGCTGCCATCGTTGCTGCGGAAAAGCGGATCATTACCATTGGAAGCGGTAAACCGTGCTTGCACACTACCCGGGGTAATGCTCCAGCCTGCCCCCTCCTGATGGCAAGTGACGCAAGCGCGGCCATTGCCAAAGGGTTGGAAAAATGGATTGGCACGGTTGATGGTGCCTGTGCTACTCACCGTTAATGCAGTGCCCGTGGCATTCGCCTGCGCTACCGGTATGGAGGGAGGAGGGGGTGGTGGTGGTGGCGGCGTTTGCGCGGCAACATCCTGCGCCAAACTGGCCAACAGAACTGGCGGTGTCAGTAATAAGGCCATCCACATCGCTTGAGTCAATTTCAGGTTAATCGGTTTCATTTTTATTCTCCCGCATGGTTTATGTAAGGAATTAAGGGCAACAATAACAAGGTGCTTCAACATGGAAACCATTATGCGCACCAATTGTGGGGGAAAAAAGGAGAAAAGTTGCTGATTAGAATTGAATTGTATCGAATTGTATCGGCCAGGTCTGCGCCAGTGCAAAGCTTAATCCTGGCGCTCAATGCCGTTTAACACCCTGAAGCACAGCAGCACACCCAGCACGCCAAAAATCACCGCGCCCAGGCCAAAGCCCGCCAAGATGCCAATCGCACCATAATATTTTCCACCCAACCAAACAAAAGGAATCACCCCCAAGGTCGAGCGCGCCCAATTGAGCATGGTGGAATAAAAGGCAAAACCCAAATTATTGAAAGCGGCATTGGCAACAAACAGACAGCCATTAAAAAGAAAGCTGGCCGAAACCGCATAGCAAAAGAACACAATCAACTCACGCCCCAGCCCACGCGCGCCAAAGCCGTCGGCAATCATGCCACTGCCCAGAGCCAGCACCAACCACACCAGCGCCACATACACCAGGGTGACGGTCAGGCTATCGCGCATCACGCCGCGCAGGCGGTCGAAGCGCTTGGCCCCCAGATTTTGACCAATGATCGGGCCAATCGCACCGGAGAGTGCAAAAATGCCGCAAAACGCCATCGGAATCAAACGCCCGATTACTGCCCAGCCAGCCACAGCATCATCGCCATAGGGCGCAATCGCCGCCGTCACCACGGTATTGCCAACTGGCGTCGCTACCTGGGTTAACATGGCGGGGATCGCGATGGCAAAAAAAGGCCGCCATTCGCGCTGAAGCACGGGTAAATGCGGCCACGCATACAAGCGATGGCGACGCAAACTATACGCCCCCCCCGCTACCATTGCCAGACGCGCCAACACATTCGCATACGCCGCGCCATCCAACCCCCAACCAAAGCCAAAAATAAACAAGGGATCAAGGATTGCGGTCGCGATGCCAGCGCTCAACGTAACGTACATCGCGCTTTTTGCATCGCCCAAAGCGCGTAGCAAGCCGCCAAACGCCATACCCAAACCGAGTAAAGGTATAGACGGCAGCACAATGAGCATAAAGCGGCGCGCGTAGTCTGCGGTAATCCCGCGTGCGCCCAGGGCATGCAGCACCTGCGCCAAAAACGGGGCCAGCAGCAGCGCCAACACAGCCATGCTCATACCCATCACCAAAAGCGAAGCCCCGGCCAACTCGCAAGCGCTTTGGCGATTGCCAGTGCCCAAAGCGCGCGAAGTGAGCGCAGTAGCGGCAATCGATAAACCGATACCGATCGAGGTAAAGAAAAACAAAATCGTACCCGCATACCCCACCGCAGCGGCCAATTCTTGCTGCCCCAGGCGCGAAATATAGTACAGATTCAGCACATCCACCACAAACAAGGCCAGCAAACCGACCGAACCGGTCGCACTCATCACCAACACATGGCGCATGGTAGACCCACTGACAAATTTGGCGTTCGCTAGCGCCGGATTCACTTCAACACGACTCATTCCCGCTCCCGATGTTTGTGCCCGATTGCAGGCCAGAATTCAAGCCCAATACGACTTACCCACACTATTTGGCCTTGGTGGCCCACATGGCCGCGTTTTGCGCATTCGCCTCTTGCCCAAGTTCACCATTTTTATACGCTTTGGCGACCCGTTTTATGGCATCCACATCACCCGCCTCGGCGGCGCGCTTATACCAACGCCAAGCCTGAACCGGATCAGCACCACCGCCTTCGCCCAACTCCAGCATAATCGCCAAATTGTATTGCGCCAAAACATGGCCGCGATCTGCGGCACGCCGATACAACAGCAGCGCCTGTTTCAAGTCTTTGGTGACGCCCTGGCCTTCACTAAACAGGGTGGCCAAATTGGTCATCGAATCCATATCGCCCAATTCCGCCGCCTTACGGTAAATTTTAGCGGCCAGCGCGGGATCTTTTTCCACGCCATCGCCTTTGGCAACCATAATGCCCCAATTATAGAGCGCATCGGTATTGCCCTGTTCGCCCGATTTACGATACAGTTCCGCCGCCGTAGCGCGATTTTTTGGCACACCCCAGCCATTGTCATACATGGTGCCCAAATAATATTGCGCATTCACATTGCCTTTGTCCGCCAGCGGTTTAAATTCTTTATACGCCACCGTGAAGTCTTCGGCGAAATACGCCAAAATGCCATTATGAAAGCCCGCCTGGGCGCTACCCATACACACCACGCACGCCATGCATGCCACTATGCCGATTAACCATTTACGCATCGTCTCTCCCTGTCGTCAACTTACCGTTGCGAATTTCATACAGCAGACCTCCCCCTGTTACAATTTCACCGGGAGTGGCATGCGAACTTGATAATAATGTAGCAATTCCTTACGCTTTTTACCAAACAAAGCTAGCGTAAATCCAAACAAGCTACGATGATAGCACCAAGCCAACCCCGCCCTCATGTTTGGAGTCCGTCATGCCACCTGTTTTTTTTCACCGTTCCGTCCTGTTTTGCCTGATAGGCTGCCTTAGCAGCACCGCCCTGGCCGGAGAAAGCAGCGCCCCGGCCACCGCCTTTACCCAAGTTGCACCCGCTGCCCCCGCTGCCCCCGCTGCTCCCCTTACACCAAGCACACCGATTGCCGCCCTGCCCTTACTCAGCACGGAGCAGCAAGCCTTACACGTGTTAAACCGCCTGGGCTATGGCCCCAAGCCGGGTGATGTGGCGTATGTACAAAGAATTGGGGTAGCGGCATATATTCAACGCCAATTGCAGCCCGACACCATCGCCCTGCCCGCCAAACTGGAACAACGTCTGGCGCAACTGGAAACCCAGCAAGCCAGCAGCGGCCAAATGCTAAGCGACTTCCGGCAAGCGCGCCAGGCCACCAAAAACGGTAGTGAAGAAGATAAACAACAAGCCAAAGAAGCATTCGCCCATGCAGCCGAGCAACGCGCCATGGCAAGGCTGGCACGCGCGATCGACAGCCCGCGCCAACTGGAAGAAGTGATGGTCGATTTTTGGTTCAATCATTTTAATGTGTTTGCAGGCAAAGGCATCGACCGGGCTTTAATTACCAGCTACGAGCGCGATGCGATTCGCCCTTTTGTGATGGGCAACTTTCGCCAACTATTGGGTGCCACCGCGAAACACCCGGCGATGTTGTTTTATCTGGATAACTGGCTCTCCACCAAAGCCGGGTATACCTCACCCAAGGCACTGCGTATGGGGCTATCGCCGCAAAAAATCAAAGCCAATGGTTTGAATGAAAACTATGCGCGCGAATTAATGGAATTGCACACGCTGGGCGTGGATGGCGGTTACACCCAGCAAGATGTGACCGAATTGGCGCGCATCTTCACCGGCTGGACTTTTGCCGCCCGTGGCGATACCCAGCGCAACGATTTATTTCAATTTGACCCGCAGCGGCACGACAACAGCACCAAATCCTGGCTAGGCAAAAGCGTGCCGCCCAATGGTCGGCAAGAAGGCGAATTTGCGCTTGACGTGTTGGCGCAGCACCCCTCCACTGCCAAATTTATCAGCTATAAACTGGCGCAATATTTTGTACAAGACCAACCCGACCCCAAGTTGGTGGAACGGCTGGCACGCCAGTTTACCGACAGCCATGGAGAAATTCGCCCGGTCTTAAAAACCCTGTTCGCCAGCCCGGAATTTTTAAACGCCGGCAACAGCAAATTCAAAACACCTTACCAATTTGTAATTTCATGCGCGCGCGCCGCCAACACGCCGATAGAAAATATCCGCCCGCTGCTGGGCACGCTGCAACAACTGGGCATGCCCTTGTATGGTAGCCCGACACCGGATGGTTATAAAAATACCGAAGCGGCATGGCTCACCCCGGACGCTTTGAGCCGCCGCATTCAGTTTGCTACCGCCCTGGCGACTGGCCGTTTGCCACTGGCGCAGGTGCCCAAAAATGGCAAGCTGGGTAAAAAACAATTGGAACGTCAAGCGACGCCGAGTGAACAAGCGCTGGCGCAAAGCCCGGTATTGGATGCCAAGGATTTATTGAGTACGCTGGGTAGCGGCATTTCGCCCGGCACGCGGGAACTGATCACCGGGCAACCCGCCGCCTTGCGTGCCGCCCTGATTTTGGGCAGCCCGGATTTTATGCGGCATTAAGTGCAGGCAATAAGTTCAG
>CAMBDR010000126.1 GCA_945864765.1 Janthinobacterium lividum
GGCGCTGCAATTTCAATGTCCCACGCTGGGATTGAAGCTGGCCGATGCAGGGGCAAGCTATGCCGGCGTGCGTCCGGTGATTGATACGGGTAAAAGCGACCCCAGCAAAGAAGGACGGGACCACGTTTTATGGCTGGAGCAAGGTTTGCTCACCGTGGCGGGCGGCAAGCTCACCACCTTTCGCACCATCGCCCAGGATGCCTTACAGCATGCACTAAAACAAATGCCGGATTTGGCCAGATTAACACCTGCGGCGGCGCATATTTTTGCGCCAACGCCAGCCTTGCAACATCCTGCCCTGTCCCCGGCGCAATTGCTGCGCTTGCAAGGCCGCTATGGTGCGCATGCAAGCAGTTTATTGGCAATGGCTGGCCCGGATGAATTGCAAACCATTCAAACCTGCCCGACTTTATGGGTTGAATTGCGCTGGGCCGCGCGCTTTGAAGCGGTCATGCATCTGGAAGATTTGCTGTTGCGCCGTACCCGGCTGGGTTTGCAACTGGCGGGCGGTGGCGTGGCCCAATTGCCGCGCATTCGCGCCATGTGCCAGGCCGAATTGGGCTGGGACGATGCCCGCTGGGAACAAGAACAGGCGGCTTATTTGAACCTGTGGCAGAAAAATTATAGCGTGCCAAGCACGGCGGCACCGATTCACGAATTCATTCAAGGTGAGAAATAATATGGATTATTTGTTAGCCATCGACAATGGCACCCAAAGTGTACGCGCCATTTTATTTGACCGGCACGGCCACCTGATCGCCAAGCAGCAAGTGCATCTGGAAGCCTATTATTCCACCCATCCCGGTTGGGCCGAGCATGACCCTGACGATTATTGGCAAGCCGTCGCCACCGCCTGCCAGCGCCTGTGGGCCGACAATCCGCAGTATCAGGCGGCAGTGCGCGGGGTGGCGGTGACCACTCAGCGCGGCACCCTGATTAATCTGGATAAACACGGTAAACCCTTGCGCCCGGCCATCACTTGGCTCGATCAACGCCGTACCGATTCTGTGCCGCCCATCAGCAAATGGTGGCAGCTTGCATTTAAACTGGCAGGGGTCGAGCAGACCATCAATTATTTTCGCGCCGAAGCAGAAATGAACTGGATCAAGGCCAATCAACCCGATATTTGGCAAAAAACCGAACATCTGCTGCTGTTATCGGGCTACCTGAATTACCGCCTGTGCGGGCGCTTTGTCGATTCCATCGGCTCGCAAGTGGCGTATCTGCCATTTGACTATAAAAACCTGAAATGGGCCGGTAAGCGCGACTGGAAATGGCAAGCCATCGCCGTGCGCCCGGAAACCCTGCCGGAACTGGTGCAACCGGGCACGCAAATTGGCCAAATCGAAGCCGCTGCCGCTGCTGCAACCGGTATTGCCGTCGGCACGCCCTTATTTGCCGCCGCCGCCGATAAAGCCTGTGAAGTGATCGGGGCCGGCTGCATGGCCCCCCATATCGGCTGCGTCAGCTATGGCACCACCGCCACCATTAACACCACCAGCCAACGCTATGTCGAAGTCACGCCCTTTATTCCACCGTATCCGGCCGCCATGCCGGGCGCGTATAGCACCGAAGTGCAAATCTTTCGCGGTTACTGGATGGTAAATTGGTTTAAAGAACAATTTGGCCATCACGAGCAAAGCCAGGCCGCCTTGCAAGGGGTGGCGGCAGAATCGTTATTTGATGACCTGGTCAATGCCGTGCCACCCGGTTCCATGGGCTTGATGTTGCAACCGTATTGGAGCCCCGGCATTAAAGTGCCCGGCCCGGAAGCCAAGGGCGCAATTATTGGTTTTGGCGATGTCCACACCCGCGCCCACGTGTACCGTGCCATTCTCGAAGGCTTGGCCTATGCCTTGCGTGAAGGTAAGGAGCGCACCGAAAAACGCAGTAAAGTCGCCATTACTGAGTTGCGCATTTCCGGCGGCGGCTCGCAAAGTGACGCCGCCATGCAACTCACCGCCGATATTTTTGGCTTGCCGACCGCGCGCCCCCATGTGTATGAAACCTCGGGCCTTGGGGCTGCAATTTGTATTGCCGCCGGTTTGAAAATGCATGCGGATTTTCCAAGCGCGATTGCGGCCATGACACGAATCGGACAAGTGTTTCAACCGATACCGCAAAATAAAAAAATTTATGATGAGCTATATCATCGGGTTTATCAGAAAATGTATAACCGCTTGCAACCACTGTACCAGGAGATACAACAAATTACGGGCTACCCGCGTCTGGACTGAACGCATGGCCTGAATAAGAAAATGGGTCTGCCATATTCACATTCATATAATAGCGATGGCAGCAAACCCGCAGCGCCGCAGTTAAAACGCACCCAAATTACCCTGGTAGCCAGCTCCACCCGTTCGGTGGTGAAAGATAACGTCCGTTGATTGTGGGTTTCCTGCAACGATTGCTTGACGGCAAGGGGGATAACAAAGGCAAGTTTAGCCATCTTCAATAGCTTTGCCAATATCAATTTTGAATGGGAATGATGCTGGTATGCTGTGCTTGCACGCTTGCTGTGCGAGTACAGCGCGCCATGCAAATTCTGGCGCTTGGTCGGTAGTATGATTCAGATTGGGTTGACTTGCTTCTGGTCAACCGCCGTCAAGGAATGGTTCATGATATCTGCGTCGTCGCGCCGGGTGTTTTCTACGCCGCTCAAACTGTTGGGCTTGGCACTGCTTTACATTTTATTGGGCCGGCTTGCCTTATTGCTATCGATTCCGCCCGGTTATGCGATGGCCATTTATCCTCCGGCCGGGCTGGCTTTGGCGGCATTATTGCTTGGCGGTTATCGCTATGGGGTTGGGGTATTGCTCGGTTCATTTGGCTTGAATGCCTGGATAGCTTATGAAAGCGGCCCCGGATTTTCCCAAACCGGCTTGTTATTGGCCTTGTGCATTGCGCTGGGCGCGAGCATGCAAGCTAGCTTTGGGCGCTACTTGGTGGCGCGTTGGGTGGGTTTTCCCTTAACGCTTGAAAGCAACCTGAAAATTTTCCTCTTCATTGTACTGGGCGCGGTGCTCTCATGTACCGTCAATGCCAGTATTGGTATTTTTGCATTGTACAGTTTTCATATCTTACCGGGCGAATTGGTGTTCGGCAATTGGCTCACCTGGTGGGCAGGTGATGCTTTGGGTGTGATGATTGTGACGCCGCTGTGTTTGATCATGTGGGCGGAACCGGCCCATTTATGGCGTTCACGCAAAAAAAATGTGATGTTGCCATTATTACTCACCCTGATGGCGGTGGTGGCCGTCTTTTTATATGTGCGCCAATGGGAGCAAACCAAGTTCCAGCTTGAATTTCGCGATACCTCGCAACGCATCGCCAACACCTTGCAAATTCGTTTGGATGCCCATGTCGAAGTGCAAAAAAGCGTCGTGAGTTTATTTTCATCGATTCAGCGCGTGAATCAAAAACAATTTTCTGACTTTTTATCCCAACCCATTTCCAGTTATGCTTCATTGCAGGCGATAGAATGGGCACCCCGGGTGTTGCACGCGCAACGCCAGCAATTCGAACGAAAAGTACAACTGGAACATCCGCAATTTAGCATCAGGGAACGCCAGGGAGGCGATTTTGTCAGTGCTACCGAACGTGATGAGTACTACCCGGTTTTGTACATTGCGCCAACCTTGTCGAATGAAAAAGTGTTCGGTTTTGATTTGGCTTCCGAA
This sequence comes from Janthinobacterium lividum, assembly GCA_945864765.1. Taxonomy (GTDB): domain Bacteria; phylum Pseudomonadota; class Gammaproteobacteria; order Burkholderiales; family Burkholderiaceae_D; genus CAMBDR01. The sequence continues at coordinate 3,681 of CAMBDR010000126.1, forward strand.
TCGGTACGCTATAAAACCCTGATGGAAGCGCGCGATCTTGGCTTGCCGGTGGCGAGCGAACCAGTCTATTTGCTCCAGAATCAGCAAAAGGAAGCCGCCAGCCTGTTAATTTCAGCCTTATATGCCAAAAATCAAATCAGCAATACGCAAGCAAGCCGCCGCCAGGCGGTGCTTGGCGTGGTGCTGAGCGCCTTGCGTATCGGCGATGTGATGGACAAGCTGCTGACCCCGGAAGATAAACACAATATGCTATTTCGCCTGATAGACAGCAATGCCCGTAGCGATGTTTTACCCTATTACGACAGCTTCAGCGAAGCGCAAAAGCCGATTCCGAGCCATCCCTTGTTTTCTGCCAACATTATTTTTGGCGGACGTGAACTTTCCTTGATTGGCAATCCGGCAGAGGGGTATTTTAGCGCCCATAAATCCTGGGCGGCATGGGCTTCCATGGTGGGCGGCATGCTGTTTGCTGGCTTGGTCAGCATGTATTTGCTGTATGTCAGTGGCCGTTCTCATACCATCGAAGCCTTGGTCGAACAGCGCACCCAACAATTAAGCGATTCCGAAAATCGCTTGCACGGGATTTTGGAAAATGCGGCCGAAGGCATCATGGCCTTTGATGACAATGGCCGGGTCACCCTGTCCAATCGCGCCGCCCTGATTTTACTGGGCTACGGGGATGAGCGACGCAATGATTCAAGTTTGGCCGGCCATCATTTCTCTGATTTGTTTCGCGACCTCGATCACCATCAAGCTTTGCAACTGAATACTTTGCTGCAACAGCAGGCCAGCCAGGGCCATGTGTTTAAGGAAGTGTTGATACACAGGCCCGATGGAAAATCGGTAGAATTGGGCATGGCCTTGGCCAAATTGGAAAACAGCAAGCAAATTCTGTTCATTGTCATTTTGCACGATTTAACCGAAACCAAGCGAATTGAACGCTTGAAAGGCGAGTTTGTCTCGGCGGTATCGCATGAATTGCGCACCCCGCTTACCTCGATTCGTGGCTCCCTCGGGCTATTGGTGGGCGGGGTAGGCGGGGCGATTCCTGATTCAGCCAAAAAGTTGATCAAACTTGCCAATGATAATGCCGAACGCCTGTCGATATTGATTAACGATATTCTTGATTTTGAGCGATTGGAATACGGTGGTATGCTGTTTGCCATGGAAAACCAGAGCGCGCTGAATTTGGTGAAAAAAGCCATGGAAATCAATCAGGGCTTTGCGCAAAAATTTTTGATTCAACTGATTCTGGTGGATGATACCGTGGATGTGTTGATCCGGGTCGATAGCAATCGCCTGATCCAGGTGCTCAGCAACCTGATTTCCAACGCCATCAAGTTTTCGCACCCGAATGGCCAGGTTGAAATCAGCCTTACCCATCTTGACGACGGCATGCGAATTTGGGTGATTGATCACGGTATAGGCATTGCTTATTCGTATCGCTCGCAAATCTTCGAGCGCTTTTCCCAGGCCGACGGTTCGCAACAGCGCAAATATGGCGGCACGGGTCTGGGCTTGAGCCTGGCCAAAGCGATGGTTGAAAAAATGGGTGGACGAATCGGATTTGATAGCGTGGAAGGGGAGGGCTCCAGTTTTTACATTTCCTTCCCCGTCATTGACCCGGCCGCAAACGAATCAGCAACGCGAATCAGCAACGTAAAGAAACAGGAGTGATTGATGAAAGCAGCGAACGTAGCGAAACCAGCGAAACCAGCGAAAGCATTGGTTGATTGGCGTGGCATGGGTTTTATTTTCTTATGGATGATTAATTGCCCGGCCTTTGCTGCGCCAGCGCAAATTGAGCTGATGTTTTATGAACGCCCCCCGTATATGGTAGCCGCAGCCGATGGCTCGGCCAGCGGTTTGAGTGCAACCCCCAGCGAACAGGCGTTCAAGAAGGCCGGTATTGCTTATCACTGGAATAAATTATCCGCCAGCCGGATTTTGGAAATGGTGCGTGATAATGCCATCGCCGCCTGTGCGGTTGGCTGGTTTAAAACAGAAGAACGCCTGCGCTTTGCCAAATTTACCAAAGCCATTTATCGCGACAAGCCATTTTTGGGCATCGCGCCCAAGAAGTGGGTCTTGCCATCCGATATTAGCCTGGTCAAACTGTTGAAAAATAAGGAAACCCGGATCTTGATCAAGGATGGATTTTCGTATGGGCCGGCACTGGATGCCATGTTGGTCAAATTCAAACCGAAATTGATTTCCACCTCGGAAGAAGTGGTACAAATGGTGCAAATGATTAAAGCCAATCGCGCCGATTTAACCTTTGTACCCGAAGATGAAGCCACTTTCTTGCTGGAACAAGCCGGGTTTCGGGGGGATGACTTCAATCTGGTGCGTTTTCCGGATATCCCTTTGGGGGAAAAACGCTACATCATGTGTACCAAGAAAGTGCCGGATGCGATCATACAAAAACTCAATGCCGAAATATTGGGCAAGGACGACTAGCACCACCTGAACAGGCCCCTGTCATGAATAAATTATCGATACGAACCCATTTATTGCTGCTGGTGCTGGCGATTTCGGCACCGCTGGTGGCCTTGGTCGGGCTGGATATTTACTATGACATGCAACAAACCATCGGCCATACCAAATCGTCATTGCGCAGTTTAACGGGCGTGATGGTGAATAATACTGAAAGCAAGATTGCGGACGCACGCCGCATTCTGGAACAATTGGTGGCGCGCCCAATGGTCAGGCAAGTTGATGCCAATCGTTGCGATCCGGCCTTGCAAGACATGCACAGCGTGTCAAGCAGTTATGCGAATATTCTGTATTCCGATCTGGACGGTAATCTGCTTTGTTCGGCCTTACCCGTACCGCATGGTCAGCACGTTAGCCATGCCGACATGCCCTGGTTTAAAGACGTGCTGCAACGCCAGCGTTTTAGCATTGGTGAACCCTTTCAAGGCGCAATTTCCGGTAAATGGGTGGTTATGCTCAGTATGCCGATTAAAAACGAGCAAAAGCGCATGGTGGGCATCATGCATTTACCGCTCGATTTGGCGACTTTCAATCCGCATATCCCGGCCGGGGCGGTGCCAGAGGGCAGCCGGTATGGTTTTTTCTCAGAAAGCGGCGTGCTGATTTGGCGCAATCTTGATCCGGAAAAAGTGATCGGCACGCGCCCCAACGCCACGGCTGCGCGGGAAATCGTCAAATTGCGCAATGGCGAGCTGGAGGCGCTGGCGATTGATGATGTGGTGCGCTACTTTACCGTGCAAACCATGCCCGGCACCGGCTGGATTGCCTTTATGGGCGTACCTGCACAGACCGTGTATGCTGAGGCCAGGCGGCACGCCATGCTTCAATTAGTCATCGTGTTGCTGTCGATCAGCATGCTGTTGGTATTGGCATTGTCCATCGCACGTCGCATCAGCATACCGATTGGCAACTTGGCCAGAAACGCCAAGGCTTTGCATGCGGGTGATGTCAGCGTCAAAGCGATTGTGAGCGGCCCGCGCGAAGTGGTGGCGGTGGCGCTCGAATTGAATCATATGGTGCAGGCCCAGCGTTTGGCCGAGCAACAATTGCGTGAGAGCGAAGCCCGTTATGCGCTCGCGGTGGATGGGGCCAATGATGGTATTTGGGATGTTGATTTTATCCACGACACCGAATATTTATCGCCGCGCTGGAAGCAATTGCTGGGTTATCAGGATCATGAACTGGTGAATGCGCGCGCGACCTTTCGCGCACTGCTGCACCCTGATGATGTGGCGCGGGTGTTTGAAGCAATTCGGCAACACACCGAAGAAGGCAAACCCTACGGTCTGGAGTTTCGTTTGCGCTGTAAAAATGGTGAATATCGCTGGTTTTTCTCGCGCGGCCAAGCGCTGTTTGATGAGTCCGGGCGTGCATTGCGCCTGGCTGGCTCGATGACCGATATTACCGAGCGCAAAATGGTTGAAATCGATTTGCGCATTGCCGCCACGGCCTTTGAATCGCAGGAAGGCATGACGGTGGCGGCAGTGGATGGGACGATACTGCGCGTCAACCAGGCCTTTAGTAAAATAACCGGTTATGCTGCGGCGGAAATCATTGGCCAAAATCTGCGCCTGTTGCAATCTGGCCGCCATGATGCGGCGTTTTTTGCAGCCATGTGGGCGGCCATTTTGCAAACTGGCATCTGGGAAGGCGAGATATGGAATCGGCGCAAGAATGGCGAAATTTACCCTGAATATTTAATCATTACCGCCGTCAAGGACGAACACGGCCAGGTGGTCAATTATGTGGGCACGTTTACCGACATCACCAGCAAAAAAGCCGCTGCCGATGAAATTATGTCGCTGGCCTTTTACGACCCACTCACCTTATTGCCGAATCGGCGGCTGTTACTGGACCGCCTCAAACAAGGCTTGCTGGCCGCCACGCGCAGTGGCGAGCATGGCGGTTTATTGTTTATCGATTTGGATAACTTCAAAACCCTGAATGATACCCAGGGTCATAAAATGGGCGATTTGCTGTTGCAGCAGGTGGCCCAGCGTTTGCGCACCTGTGTGCGCGAGTGCGACACCGTGGCGCGCCTGGGTGGGGATGAATTTGTTGTGATGTTGGAAAACCTCTCCAAAGACGCGCTGGAGGCGGCGGCGCAGTGTAAAAACGTGGGTGAAAAAATATTGGCGGCGCTCAATCAACCCTACTTATTGGCCGGGAGTGAACATTATTATGGTGCCAGCATCGGTGCCACCGTGTTTAGTAACAGCCATATCGGCATCGATGAATTATTGCAGCAAGCCGATATTGCCATGTACCAGGCCAAGCACGCGGGGCGCAATCTGTTGTGCTTTTTTGATCCGCAAATGCAAATTGCCATCAGCGACCGGGCCGCGATGGAAGGCGAATTGCATCGTGCGCTGGAGCATAAACAATTTTGTTTGCATTATCAAATCCAGGTTGATAGTGAAATGAAGCCCATGGGCGCGGAAGCCTTATTGCGCTGGATGCACCCTGAGCGCGGCATGATTGCGCCGGGGAGTTTTATCCCGCTGGCCGAAGAGAGTGGCTTGATTTTACCGATTGGCCAATGGGTACTGGAAGCGGCTTGTGCCCAACTGCAAGTTTGGCAAGCCCAAAGCCATACGGCACACCTGGTTTTGGCGGTGAATGTGAGTGCCAAACAATTTCGCCAGCCGGATTTTGTGGAGC
>CAMBDR010000127.1 GCA_945864765.1 Janthinobacterium lividum
GGCCCGAAAGCCCTCTTTTTGCGCTAATTTCACGAAAGGATCATTAATATGATCATGCAACCAGTTTTTATTTAGTTTATTCTTTGCCATTAGCGTAAAATATCATTTTCAAGAAAATACTCCGTTAAGAATCCATGATAAAACTCACTCCCGCCGAACGCAGCGCCTTGCGTGCCGAAGCCCATCCCTTAAATCCTGTGGTCTTGATTGGTGACGCCGGGCTCACGCCTGCCGTCATCAAAGAGATCGAACTGGCCCTGGACGCCCATGGTTTGATCAAAGTCCGTGTGTTTGGCGATGACCGCGAAGCACGCGTGACGATTTATGAAACCATCTGCGCCCAACTGGGTGCAGCACCGATACAACACATTGGTAAATTACTGGTCTTGTACCGCCCGAAAAAAGACAACGAGAAAGAAAAGTCGTCCTCGGGCAGTGGCAAACCGATGCGCGAAGTCACCATCGTCAAAGCCAGCGCATCCGGGCAAAAACGGCCCACGGTGTCAAAAGTGATGCTCAAAGCCACCGAACGGGTTACTTCCGGCGGCTCGATCAAACGTGCCAAACCGCGCCAAACCAGCGCCAAGAAAAGCGCGCTTGGTAAATCGTAACTTGGGCCATTCCCCTCCCCAGGAGGGGTGCCCGGAGGGCGGGGTGGTTGCCTTGCGCCGCTGATGTACAGCCAGTCGTTGCTCAACCAAACCACCCCGTCCAGCTTCGCTGGCCACCCCTCCAGCGGAGGGGAATAACCCCACCCGGATTATACGTAGCGCACTTCCAACACTTCATACTCGCGCAAGCCCGAGGGCGCGTGTACGATCACCACATCGCCCGCCGAACGCCCTATCATTGAGCGTGCAATCGGCGAGGTGACCGACACCTTATGTACTTTGATATCGGCCTCATCTTCGCCCACGATTTGATACGTGACTTTTTGACCACTTTCCAGGTCTTCCAAATCGACGGTGGAAGCAAACACGATGCGGCCATCTGCATCAAGCTGGGTTGGATCAATAATTTGGGCCGAACCCAATTTACTTTCCAGTTCAGCAATACGTCCTTCGACAAACGCTTGTCGCTCTTTGGCTGCATCGTATTCGGCATTTTCCGACAAATCGCCGTGCGAGCGTGCTTCGGCAATAGCGTCAATCACGACGCGGCGTTCTTTGCTCTTGAGTTGATGTAATTCGTCCCGCAACAACTGGGCACCGTATAGGGTAAGGGGAATAGAGCTCATGATCAATCTACCAATTAATTACTAAAATGAAAACCACAACGCCCACCCCAGCCTGGCACCTGTGCCAAGGTTGAAATGAGCGATTGTGGCCGAAAGACTGCTAGTGTAATGATTTATGCAGCCCTTGTAAATCGTAGACCTGTAATTCGTCCAAATGTCGCATCCCTTCCACGGCCGCCTCTGCCCCCCAAATGGTGGTATACGTGGTTACGCGCGCCGCCAAAGCAGAAGTACGGATCACGCGGGAATCGGTAATGGCGCTACGTTTTTCCTCAACGGTGTTGACGACTAAAGCAATTTCATGGTTTTTTAACATATCAACAATATGCGGCCGCCCTTCCAACACTTTATTGACTGGCGTCACTTGCAAACCCGCCGCCGCAATCGCGCTGGCGGTGCCCTTGGTGGCCACCAATTCAAAGCCCAGTTGAATCAAATCACGTGCCAATTGCACCACACGCGGTTTATCCGGCCCCTTGACACTGATGAAAACCTTGCCCGACTTGGGCAAATTCACGCCGGCCGCCAATTGCGATTTCACAAACGCTTCGCCAAACGTCTTGCCTACGCCCATGACTTCGCCGGTGGATTTCATTTCCGGCCCCAAAATGGTATCGACACCCGGAAACTTCACAAAAGGGAACACCGCTTCTTTTACCGAAAAATACGGCGGAATCACTTCATGTAAAACCCCTTGCGAGGCCAAACTTTGGCCGACCATGCAACGTGCGGCAATTTTGGCCAATTGCAAACCGGTGGCTTTGGAGACAAAAGGCACGGTGCGTGAGGCACGCGGGTTCACTTCCAGCACAAACACGGTGTCTTGTTGTTTGCCGTCAACCTCCGCCTGCTGAATCGCAAACTGGACATTCATCAAGCCCACCACACTCAAACCATGCGCCATCAGCGAAGTTTGGCGCTTGAGTTCTTCAATCGTTTCTTTGGAAATCGAATACGGTGGCAGCGAACAAGCCGAATCGCCCGAATGCACGCCCGCCTGTTCGATATGTTCCATCACACCGCCAATAAAGGTGGTCGTTCCATCGCAAATACAATCGACATCGACTTCAATCGCATCATTCAAAAAGCGATCCAGCAAAACCGGCGAATCATGCGACACTTTCACCGCTTCGCGCATATAGCGCTCCAGATCGCGTTGTTCGTGTACCACTTCCATCGCGCGCCCACCCAACACATACGAGGGACGCACTACCAGCGGGTAGCCGATTTCCTGCGCCAGCGTGAGGGCTTCGGCTTCGGTACGGGCGGTGCGGTTCGGTGGCTGGCGCAAGCCCAACTCATGCAACAGCTTTTGAAAGCGTTCCCGGTCTTCCGCTGCATCAATCATATCGGGCGAAGTGCCAATAATCGGCACGCCGTTGGCTTCCAGATCGAGCGCCAATTTCAGCGGGGTTTGGCCGCCGTATTGCACAATCACGCCCAAGGGCTTTTCTTTATCGACGATTTCGAGCACGTCTTCCAACGTCAGCGATTCGAAATATAAACGATCCGAGGTATCGTAATCGGTGGACACGGTTTCCGGGTTGCAGTTGACCATAATCGTTTCATAGCCATCTTCACGCATCGCCAGCGCAGCATGTACGCAGCAATAATCAAATTCAATACCCTGCCCGATACGGTTTGGCCCGCCGCCCAAGACCATAATCTTTTTATTTTGGGTCGGGTTCGATTCGCACTCTTCTTCATACGTGGAATACATATACGCGGTATTGGTGGCAAATTCGGCGGCGCAGGTATCAACCCGCTTATACACCGGGCGCACATTCATTTCAATCCGCTTGGCACGCACGGCGGCGTCGGTGGTATGCATCAGCTTGGCCAAACGGCGGTCACCAAAACCTTTTTGCTTGAGCTTGAGTAGCACATCGCGCTCAATCGAGGCCAGACTTTGCTTTTCCAGCCAGAGTTCAACATCGACGATTTCTTTAATTTGAATCAAAAACCATGGGTCAATTTTGGTCAGTTGATGCACTTCTTCCAGCGTAAAACCTTGCGCAAACGCATCGCCCACATACCAGATGCGCTCGGGGCCGGGTTCGCCCAATTCTTCTTCCAGCTTTTCGCGCTCCTTGGTTTTTTCATTCATGCCATCGACCCCGACTTCCAAACCGCGCAAGGCTTTTTGGAAGGATTCCTGAAAGGTGCGACCAATGGCCATGACTTCGCCCACCGATTTCATTTGGGTGGTTAAGTGTTGATCGGCCAATGGGAATTTTTCAAACGTGAAGCGTGGGATTTTGGTAACCACGTAATCGATGGATGGCTCAAACGAGGCGGGTGTGGCACCGCCGGTAATGTCGTTGCGCAATTCATCCAGCGTAAAACCGACCGCCAATTTGGCCGCCACCTTGGCAATCGGAAAACCAGTGGCTTTGGACGCCAGGGCCGAGGAGCGCGACACGCGTGGATTCATTTCAATCACAATCATGCGCCCGTCTTTCGGGTCGATGGCGAATTGCACATTCGAGCCACCAGTATCGACGCCAATTTCACGCAATACCGCCAGGCTGGCGTTGCGCATGATCTGGTATTCTTTATCGGTCAGGGTTTGCGCCGGGGCCACGGTGATGGAGTCGCCCGTGTGTACACCCATGGGGTCGAGGTTTTCAATCGAACACACGATGATGCAATTGTCCATCTTGTCGCGCACCACTTCCATTTCGAATTCTTTCCAGCCGATCAGCGATTCTTCGATCAATAATTCGCTGGTGGGGGACGCTTCCAGGCCGCGCTTGCAAATGGCTTCAAACTCTTCCGAGTTGTAGGCGATGCCGCCGCCCGAGCCGCCCATCGTGAACGAGGGGCGAATCACCACCGGAAAGCCGAACTGCTTTTGCACCTCGCGTGAGGCTTCCATGGTGTGGGCGATGCCGGAACGGGCTGAACCCAAGCCAATTTTGGTCATCGCGGCTTTGAATTTGGAGCGGTCTTCGGCTTTATCGATGGCTTCGGGCGAGGCACCGATCAATTCCACCTGGTATTTTTCCAACACGCCCTGGTGATGCAAATCGAGCGCGCAATTGAGTGCGGTTTGGCCGCCCATGGTGGGCAAAATCGCATCGGGCCGCTCTTTGGCGATGATGCGCTCGACCACTTTCCAGGTGATGGGCTCGATATAGGTCACATCTGCCATTTCCGGGTCAGTCATGATGGTGGCCGGATTGCTGTTGACCAAAATCACCTTATAACCTTCTTCGCGCAAGGCCTTACAGGCTTGGGCACCGGAATAATCAAATTCACAGGCTTGGCCGATCACAATCGGGCCGGCACCAATGATCAAAATACTTTTAATATCTAAACGCTTAGGCATTGATCTGATTCTCCATCTGTTCCATCTTGGTCATTTTGCTTTCCCGCTGTTTTTTCTGCTGTTGCTCCATCAGGCCAACAAAGCGGTCAAACAGGTGGGCGATATCGTTCGGGCCGGGCGAGGCTTCGGGGTGGCCCTGGAAGCAAAATGCGGGTTGGTCGGTGCGGGCAAAACCTTGCAAAGAACCGTCAAACAGCGAACGATGGGTAACCCGGCAATTGGCGGGTAAGCTTTCGGCATCGACTGCAAAACCATGGTTTTGCGCGGTAATCAGCACTTGTTTGCTATCCAGGTCTTGCACCGGATGGTTGCCGCCGTGGTGGCCAAACTTCATTTTCAGGGTGCGCGCGCCGGAAGCGAGCGCCATGATCTGGTGCCCCAAGCAAATGCCAAAGGTGGGGATACCCGTTTCGATGATGCTGCGGGTGGCAGCGATGGCGTAATCGCATGGCTCGGGGTCGCCGGGGCCATTGGATAAAAACACGCCGTCCGGTTGTAGGGCCAGGATTTGTTCGGCACTCGATTGCGCCGGCAGCACCGTCACTTTGCAGCCGCGCTGTGCCAACATACGCAAGATATTGCGTTTGACACCAAAATCAAGCGCCACCACATGAAAACGCGGTGCAGTTTGCTGGCCAAAACCTTGGCCAGCAGGTTGACCCAAGCGCCATTCGGTTTGCGTCCATTCATACGGTGTTTTGCTTGATACCACTTTGGCCAAATCCATACCAGCCAAACCGGGAAACGAGCGCGCCAGATCGAGGGCGCGGTTGGTATCAACCGAATTGGTCAGGATCGCGCCATTTTGCGCGCCTTTTTCACGCAGCAAGCGCGTTAAGCGGCGCGTATCGATGCCGGCAATGGCAACGATGTTTTCGCTTTTCAAATAATCGGATAAGTTTCCGGTCGAACGGAAATTGGATGCCAGCAATGGCAGATCGCGGATAATCAAACCAGCCGCATGCACTTGCGAAGATTCGGCATCTTCCGGGTTGACGCCCACGTTACCGATATGCGGATAAGTGAGGGTGACGATTTGACGTTTATAACTGGGATCGGTCAGAATTTCCTGATAACCCGTCATGGAAGTGTTAAAAACGACTTCGCCTAGCGTATGGCCGGGAGCGCCGATGGAAACACCTTTAAAAATCGACCCGTCTGCAAGTGCGAGGATAGCTGGTTGGGTATGGCCAGAAAAAAACGGCGGCAAGGGTAACTCCTGATAAGGTTACCGGGCAACACACCCCCATCTGCCCCGAACGTGTCGCCAAAACGGCGGCCTTTACTAACACTTCCGGGAAAAATCAAATTTAAATTCGATCAAAATTAAAGTCAATAATCGATAAGGTGGTATGCGCTACGGTTAGTGTGAGAATGGTTAAACCTGCGAATTATAGCGCATCCAGGCCAAAAAGAACAGGAGAAATCCACATCCTGCCAATACAGTGGAAACAAAACCACGCCTTGCCCGGAAGCATTTTATGTATTTAAACCAAGGCCGCGATACCCGCCTTGGCAATTTGTGCATCTTCTGCCGATTTCACGCCCGAAACCCCGACCGCCCCCACGCACTGCCCCTCCACCATAATCGGCACCCCGCCTTCGAGCATGCCTTCAATATAGGGGGCGCTTAAAAACGAAAAGCGGCCACCGTTGATCATGTCTTCATACACTTTCGATTCACGCTTGCCCAGTGCTGCCGTGGTGGCTTTGGCGGGTGCAATCATGGCCGAGAGCGGTGCCACACCATCCATGCGTTGCAACCACAGCAAATGTCCACCGTCATCGACGATGGCAATCACAACGGCCCACTGATTGGCCAAGGCTTCGGCTTCGCTGGCGGCGGCGATTTTTTTCACATCATCCAGGGTCAAGATCGGCTTGGTTTTCATGGCGATACCTCTTTCAAAAAAAGTAAAATTGCATTGTACGCCCGGGAAAATTCAAAGTCGCGTCAAAGCCCCAATTTGCGATATATGACAATGTAGGTTTTTACATTCTTTATTTCTAATTGACAACAATACAAATTTTTGTTTGACAAGCTCCTCTAAAGTGTTTACATTCCACAGGATTGAAAAAATGAGGCGGCACCATGACAGCAAAACTTCATACAAAGCATTTCCCTGCGTTGGCCCAAATTGGCATCGTTTCGGTAGGTCTGCTACTCGCCCAGGTAGCCTCTGGTGCAGAAACAAATATCCCGACAGGCCCCACCCCCCTCACGCAACTACGCAGTCACAGCACCATCAATAACACCTCAGGCTCCTCAGAAGACAAAATCGCCGAACTCATCGCCCAGCGCATGAATGAAAAACCCGGCACAGCACAGTCTTCTGACAGCATCCGCATTGGCAACCCCCTACAAAACCTGACCCACCGCGCCGGCGAGCTGGCGATGCATGCGATGGGTATGTTGGGAATTAACTACAGACGTGGCGGCAATACACCGGAAACCGGTTTGGATTGTAGCGGCATGGTACGTTATGTGTTCAAACAGGCGCTGGGGCGTGATTTACCGCGTAGCGCGGCAGAAATCAGCCAGGTTAGTCAAACCATTGAAGCACACGAAATGCAACCCGGCGATTTGGTTTTTTACAACACCATGCGGCGTGGCTTTTCTCATGTTGGGATTTATTTAGGGGATAATAAATTTATCCACTCCCCTTCGTCTGGTGGCCAGGTGCGGATTGAAAGTATGGAATTATCGTACTGGAAGGCGCGCTTTAATGGGGCGCGGCGGGTTAGCGAGTAAGCTGGATTGGGCTTAAACCGGGCTACAATACCGTCTTTGTTCGCACTTTTTGGAAATATCATGGCTACCACACCCCGCTTGCAAGGGCGCATTACACGCGTGAGCATTGAGGGGTTTCGCAGTCTGCAAAAAGTTGATAACTTAACGCTACCACAACTCACCGTACTAATCGGCTCAAACGGTGCTGGCAAATCCAATTTCATCCGTTTTTTTGACATGCTTGGCTGGATGTTCAGAACACAGAATTTGCAAGAGTTTATTATTCGCAATGGCGGTGCCGATGACCAATTGTTTATGGGCGCACAAAAAACATCGCGCATTTCGGCTGAAGTACGGATTGAAACTGATTTGCACATTAACGATTATCACTTCAGCATGACACCCATATCCGGGGATACGCTGATGATAAGCGATGAATCATACCGTTGTTCGGACAAGGCGCATCTTCAGAATGAACAAGCGCGCAAACTTGGCACGAACAGTAAAGAAGCTGCCATTACGGGTGAAAAATCCGCTACGGCAAAAACAATTGTGCATTTACTGCGCCAATGTTCGGCTTTCCAGTTTCACGACACCTCACCCAACGCCCCCATCCATAACCGCTGGGATATCACGGACGGCATAAAACTTCGCTTTGATGGCGGCAATCTCGCTGCGGTTTTGTTGGATCTGTTCGAGAATGACCTGCCACGCTACAAGCAAATCGTGCGGCAGATCCAACGGGTATTGCCGACCTTTGGTGACTTTGTACTGGAACCTTCGTCAGGCAAAGTCCTGCTACGCTGGCGCAGCAAATACGGTGACAAAGTATTCGGTGCGCACCTTACATCAGATGGTTCTTTACGGCTTTTTTGTTTGTTAACCTTACTTAACATGCCGGACGACCGCTTGCCCGATGTGCTGTTTTTGGATGAACCCGAGCTGGGTTTACATCCGCATGCAATTATTCTTATTTCTGAAATGTTAAAGCGGGTTGCGCAAACCCGTCAGGTTTTTATTGCGACCCAATCACCCTGGATGGTCGATTGTTTTGATCTCGAAAACATCATCGTGGCCGATCTGAAAGACGGCGCAACCAGTTTGCGCAACCTGTCCAGAGAACAATATCAAGAGTGGTTGGATGATGATTTTCTGCTGTCTGAGATTTGGCTCAAAGCTGCGGCATGATGATCAATTATCCTGACACTGGCATCGCCACCTCCCGCCTGCACCTACGTGCGGCGACCAACGCCGATGGCCCGGCATTGTTGCATTACCATCTCACCAACCGTGCCCACTTTAAGCCGTGGGTGCCGCTGCGTAGCGACGGTTTTTACACCTTGGCAGCGATGCAACAGCGTTTGGAAGAAATGACGCGTCAAATGGCCGCTGGCAATGCCCTGCATTTACTGCTGTGTCAGCCTGAAACCGGGGACATGCTGGGCGAATGTAACTTCACCAATCTTGTGCGCGGCCCGTTTCAGGCCTGTCATTTGGGCTTTTCGATTGATCAGG
>CAMBDR010000128.1 GCA_945864765.1 Janthinobacterium lividum
AAGCAGGCGTGCGGATCGAGGCAAGCACCATAAGCCAGCAAACGCGGCCAAATCGCGTCAATATATTTGCGTGCCCCCACCGCCACCCCGGCTACCAGATCACTGTGGCCGTTCAGGTATTTGGTGCCCGAATGCACCACCACATGCGCGCCATGTTCCAGCGCATTCATGCCGATGGGGGTGGTGAAGGTGGCGTCCACTACCAGCCTGAGCATATGACGCCGCGCCAACTCGCCCAGAGCCGGCACATCGACCAGTTTAAGTAGCGGATTGGTCATGGTTTCAAAGTACAACAACATGGTATTGGCTTGTATTGCCGCTTCGATCCCGGCCAAATCGCGCGGATTGACGTAGCTCACGCTAAAGCCCAATGATGGCAATTCGTGCTGGAAAAAGTTATAGGTGCCGCCATACAATTCGCTGGAGGCCACAATATGCGCGCCCTTGTCCAGCATTGCCAACACCGTACTGGAGATGGCCGCCATGCCGCTGGCAAAGACAATGGCCGACTCGGCCTTTTCCAGCGCGGCGATTTTTTCCTGCAAAGCCCACTGGCTCGGGTTGCCATAGCGGGTATAGATGAAGCGGTCACGTGCGTAACCCTGTTCCACCGCACGGTATTGTTCATCCCCCAGCAAAAAGGTGCTGCATTGATAAATCGGGGTGCCAACCGCGCCCGTTAGCGGGTCATCATGGGTGCCGGCATGCACCGCCAGTGTGGATAAGCCCCAAGCCTGGCCAGAAGCCGCACCCTCGGCCAACATCGAATTGAGCCGTAACGACGGCCCGGCTTGGCGTTCGCGCATCATTTGATGCACCCATTTGACCGCGCCCACACCGGGCGGCATGGCAGCCGGATCACCCTTGACGTGGACGATGGCATCGTCCTGATTTTGCTGTGACATTAATGCTCCTCAATGAAGTAGACAACAGGTCTATTTTGAGGCAGATGAAGGGGTGAAATTGAGCTAATTTGGCTGCTATAATGGGAATTTAAGGCAAATTCTTCCAAACATTTTACTTTTATTGGAAATTTTATCCATGAACCATTTCGACGCGACGGATCGCACCATTTTATTGGCCCTGCAACAGGATGGCCGCCAAACCATGGCTGAGTTGGCCGAACAGGTGGCGCTGTCGCAATCACCGTGTTGGCGGCGGGTGCGTCAGTTGGAAGAATCAGGCGTCATCAAGGGTTACCACGCCCATCTGAACCGCAGCAAACTGGGTTATGGCGTAACCGGTTTCATTCATTTACAGATGGAAAACCACACGCCCGAGGTGGCTGCCGCGTTTGAACGCGAAGTGGTGGCGCTGCCCCAGGTGCTGTCTTGCCACAACCTGTCGGGGCGCTACGATTATATGTTGGAAGTGATCGCCAGCGACCTCGAAGCCTTCTCCATGTTGGTGCGCAACAAGATTCGCGGTTTGCCGGGGGTGAAAGAACTCTCGACCAGTTTTTCGTTGAAAGAAGTCAAGCGCAGTGATGTTTTGCCGGTGGATTAAGCAGGCCAGGTGCCTTGGGTACGACAATCCTGTTACAATTCACTAAAGCGGCTTTTCAAAGTATTGAAACGGGTTTGAGTGAATACATCGATTGTATTTTCGCCATTTATACAAAGTAAAACCGCACATCGTGCATTATTAAGAGGATTAATCAATGAGTGAATCGGAAAAAGTGATATCACAAGACAAACGGTCGCAGCTTACTCTGAAAAATCTGTATCTTGATCCAAATAACTACCGCTTTATCGATGATGAAATCTATGTCCAAGTACCGCCAGATGATGTCCTCGGTATCGAGGCCCAACGGCGGACCACCACGCTGATTCTTGGGAAAAATGCTGAAAACGTCCGTGACCTTATTGATAGCTTTAAAAAAAATGGATTTCTCCCGGTTGACCAGATCCAGGTCAAACGCAGTAGGGATGCGGGAAAATTCATCGTGGTGGAAGGAAATCGCCGTGTTGCGACGCTGAAATGGCTCCAAACCAAACATGAAACGGATGCAATGGATTTGGGCCGACTTGACGCAGACCTTTTTTCCAAAGTCCCGGTTGTGTACTACACCGATGCAAACGAGGCCCATCACCTGGTTTTGATGGGGCTAAAGCACATCAGCGGAAACAAGAAGTGGCCTGCAATTAATCAGGCAGAACTTATCCGCACCCTGCACGATTTCCATCACATGCCGATTATTGATATTTGTCACTCTATCGGCATATCAAAATTGGAGGCCAATGCAACCTTGCAAACACTGGCCTTGATTGATGCGTATAGAAACAGTGATTATGGCGATCAATTTGAGAGCGACAAATATTCCATTTTCAGGGAAATCATTCGTAACCGCCGCATTTGTGTTTGGCTCAATTGGAATGAAACCCAGAAGCAGGCGATCAATAAAGATAACCTGGCCAGACTTTTTTCATGGATTTCCAAAGAAACCATTTTGGATGAAGATGGGGAAAATGATGAGTTGATTGTGAAGGGGCATCAATTGGAGCCTGTGTTGGTAAAATCGGCGCAGATTCGAGATTTGGCCAAAATAATTGATGATGAGCAGGCTTTATTTAATCTTGACACGACCCGAAACCTGACCGAGGCCACCCTTTCCAGCGATATTTTGGGTAAAGATAAAGTGAAGAACGCCATCGCCATCCTTAATCAGGAAGTCAGTGCGATTTTTAACAATGCCAGACTCATTGCTGATGCAGATCGGGCCGATATCAAGCACCTTGAAGAAAAACTGCAAGGGCTGTTGACCTTGGGACAAACCCAAACAGTTACCGCATCGGCACGGCCAAACTATTTCAACATTGAGGCAGAATCAAAATTTACCCGTATTACCATCAACGAATTTCGTCATTTAGGCGGCGTAACGCTGGAGAATTTGGGGCGCATTAATTTGATTGCGGGCATTAATAACGCCGGAAAAACAACCTTGCTGGAGGCAGTGAAACTACTTTGCTCTTTGAATGACACCAAGGAGTTTCTGAATTTGGTGCGTCGCCGTGCCAAAACCAGTACGGAACAGGTTGACATGAATTGGTTTTTGGACCAGTGTCCGAATTGCGATCTGACGGCCATTTACAATGGAAAAGAGGTGGCTTTAACGCTCAAAATGGAAGAACAAGTCATGGAAGACATGACTTATTATTTGAAGACAGCCTGTTTTGATACTTCTTATGATCAGCAGAAACATGCATCCCAAGTGCATTTTTTTGAGAAATACCCGCAACGCAGCGAAGGCAGTGCAAGATCAATCTGTCCCGCCGTTTTTTCAAGCCCATTCAACAGCCTGGAGCCGGATCTGCTGCGAGATTGTCACGCAAAGAGTCTAAAAGAGGGTAATAAGAGCGAAATCATTGGATTTATTCGCAAGCACATTGATGCTGAAATCAGCAATATTGAGCAAGACGAGCATGGCCATTTCACGGTGATGCATGACCGCATCACCCCCAACCCGGATCTGACTCAGTTTGGCGAAGGTCTGCAGCGCATCTTTAACATTGGCCTGCTGTTTGCGGGCGCGAAGAACGGCATCTTAATTATTGATGAATTTGAAAATGCCATTCATGCATCATTGTTGGGTAAGGTTGCGGAACTACTTTATCAATTAGCAGATACATTCAATGTCCAAGTTTTTGTCAGTTCACATAGCAAGGAATGTATTGATGCCTTCGCATTATCCGGGATTATTCCTCATTCGGCGATTTCCGCTTATGCCCTTGTCAAGAAGGCGGGCGAATTGAAGTGCCACCACTTTTCAGGCGACCGATTACACAATTTAATTGAGAGCATTGACTTTGATCTGCGCGGGAAGGGGGCCAAATGAAGCTACTCTTTGTGCTTTGCGAAGGCCCACATGATGCCCAGTTTGTTGGCCGCCTGATGGAAGAATCAACCCTGTATCTCCCATATATCGAACCGCTAAAAAACTACCCCGCACCGCTAAGTAAATTTTTTATCAATATGATTAGTAAAAAATCCGTCGATACAATGCGCATTGGCAAACCTGATTTTTCGCTGTTACCCATTTGCGCCTACCGCAGTGTTGAACCAGAAAATTTGGTTTTCCCAATAGCCATGGGTGGCATGGACAAATATATAATTACCATAAAATTAATTAATGAAATTGAAGAGGCATTTGCTGCGGACACCTTGAGCGTGGATGGTAGTGATATTGATGGGTTTTCTATCTTATTTCTCTTCGATGCCGATTCCCGGGGTGTTGCAGCCACGCTGGAACTATTTGTTGCGCGCTTCAAGCAACTTTACCCGGCAATTGACACCGAAGTTCATTCTCATTGGATACGCCAAAGAGGACATTGGCTTTCAGCATTTATTTTTACCGACAAAACAAATGATACAGGCGTTTTGGAGGATATTCTGCTGGACCTTTTTCGTTCAAAAGCCCCCACCCGGGTAGCGGACACAGAGCAACATTTTCAGACCCATTTTGAGCAGTTGAAACCGGAGTCAGATACGATTGCACATGAAGCAAAGAGGAAAAAGGGAATTCTGACAAGCTGTGGCCAGATGGAAAAAAAGAATGCAGGTTCAGCTTTAACGGTTGTTCTGCGCGACACTGAATTACTAAGTGGCGCTTTTGATTTTCAAGCGCAAGATTCACAATGGTCGCGCTTACTAAACCGGATAAACGATACCTTCAAATGAAAGCATGATCTTTGATCAACGATGCCATTGCAGCGTGGACACGCATGCCCACGCTGCATTCACATCAAATACCATGCACACAAGCCAAATACTGGCGCTCGGTATCCACCAGTGGCGACCAACTGGTCAAACCATCGGAAAAGCGAAATACCTGATAACCACTGCTATACGGGGTCGAAGTCCAAATCCAATCGGTGGGCCAGCCCAGTTGCGTTAATGCAGTCAAGCCTTTTTGCGTGTACATGCCTGAAATTTCACTCAGGGTTGGCGTGCGCCAGCCAGTTTTGCCTGCAATGACAGCCTCGCTACAATAACTAACACTGCTCGCCCAAGGCCGCTTGGCTTGGGCTGGGCGCGCCCACACCAAACCATTCAGGGTAAAGCTACCCGCCGGATTGGCCCCGGCATCACGCACGCAACTGACCAAATAACGGTTCACATCTGCCGGGCCGGCCCAACTACCCAAACCATCGGTGCTGCGCATCACGGTGTAACCCGTGCTATACGGGGTAAAGCTCCACACCCAATTCGCAGGCCAACCATTGGCGGCCAGATAGCTGCCGCCCTTGTCTGCATACAAAGCCAGTAACTCGGCCCTGGAGGGTAAACGCCAGCCAGACTGATTGCCCAATTGCGCACCGGAACAATAGTTTTCAGTGTTATACCAAGGGCGTAACATGGCGGCGGGTTGGCTCCAGGTTAAACCGCCGCTGCTGATATTGCCGGTAGTATCCAAATCATGCACACAACTGACCAATTGGCGGCTGGCATCGGTATCAATATCCCAACTGACCTGGCCATCGCTCATGCGCACGACATCATAACCGCTGGAATACACGGTAGAACTCCACAGCCAGCCATTAGCCCAACCGGATTGCGTCAGATTCTGGCTACCCTGTTGCGCGTACAGCGCTTGCAATTCGGCCAGCGTTGGCAAGCGCCAATTGGTTTTTCCGGCGATGGTTTCATTGGCGCAATAGGCATTGGCATTGCCATACGGGCGCGCCAGTGCTGCAGGTTTGCTCCAGACCAGATTCGCCGCCGTCAAGGTAGTGGGGGCAGCCGGGAAAGCCGGACGCACACAGGCAAATTGCAAGATATCGTTAATCCCATAGCTGTAGACTGCGTCACTCAAGCGGATGACTTTATGCCCGTTGGCATACACGGTGCTGCTCCAGGTCCAATCGCTCGGCCAATTTGACGCGCTAAACCAGGCACTGCCCTTTTCATAGACCAGGCTGGCCAATTCAAGCTGGGTTGGCAAGCGCCAGCCGGACAAATTGGCATAGGTGCTGCTGTTACAGGTGTTGTTGGCATCGGTCCAGTTTTTTGCTGTCCCCGCAGGCTTCATCCAGCTTAACCCGCCCTGCACCACCGTGCTGGCAGCCAGCGCATCGATTTCGCGCACGCAACTCACCGCTTGCAAACCACTGGTGTCATAGCTGGGCAAGCCATCGGACATGCGCACCACATAGTGACCACCATATTGCGGATCGGTCGCCCACACCCAACTCAATGTCCAGCCTGCGGCAGAGAGTGCGGTGCTACCCTTGTTATAGTAGAGATTGGATAATTCAAATTCGGTCGGCACGCGCCAGCCGGTTAAACCATGGGTGCTGTTGGCGGCACAATAGGCCACGGCATTGGTCCAGTTGCGGGCGATGCCATCGGGTTTGAGAAATTGCAAGCCATTATCGGTGAAAGTGCCTGCTGGCAGCGGATCCAGGTTGCGCACGCAGGTGTTGGGCAGCGGGTCATTGGTATAACTCCAGGTACCGTCGGACAGGCGCACCACCCGGCCCCAGTTAATGTAAGGCTCACTGGTCCACAACCAATTGGTATTCCAGCCATAGGCGGTAATTTGGGCCGATTTATCGTAGTACAGGTTGGATAATTCCAATTCGGTTGGCAAGCGCCAGCCGCTGACCCCGGCGGCGCTACTGCTGGCGCAAAACCTGGCCGCGTCGGCTTGCAAACGGCTGTTGGCATCCGGCTTGAGCCATGCCAGGCCGCCACTCAAAATCGACCCTGCCGGATAAGCCTGGCTTGGTGCGGTGGGCGCAGTGGCGGCCAACATGGGCACACTGGTTGTTAGCAAGATTATTGATGCAAAAATGGTTCGTAGCTTCATACAAGCTGCTCCTGAATAATTTGTATTGACCGTTAATTTGATTTTGAAAGCGAAGCGGATTATAGCATGAAATTTCCGTGCGGCAATTTATTTTTTCCTTTTAAGGTGATGACGCTGCGGCAATCACCTGTTCAGCGTTGAAATCAGACATTGCGCCAAACCCATGTTGCAAATAGCTTTCAATATTTTTCACCCGTCGTTTTTTAATAAAAAATAGCTGCTAACATTATCGAACCAGTTTATTCGTTCTCTTTACTTTGGGCTTACACATGGACTTTATCGAAAAAATCTTTGGCATCGCACCCGATGGCGGTGACGGTTCATTTGAAGTACTTTTGTTTCTCATTCCCATCGCCGGGATTCTTGCTTTGTACTACTGGAAAAAATACAAATCCAGGAAATAATCACTTTCAGCCCACGTGGCATCACCGCGCTGCGGCTTGTGGGACTTGTTTTTGCCACTTCATCATTGCCATCAGCAACACAAACCTGAACCAGGAGCAAAAATCATGTCATGGATACCGATAGGCCCACAAACCATTCTGGCCCCTCAACTCCCACCCTACACACGCATCACTCGTAGTGGTTTTGGCACCCACTGTGCGGTGCTTAGCATTGCCGTTTCTCCAATGAATAGAAACCACATTGCGGTGGTTACACGCCGGGTTGGTGGCACCAGCGCATTTATTACGCTCGATGATGGGCATTCATGGACAGCCATTGCCGATGAACTTACCCGCGAACTCTACCCACTCGACTTGAGTTGCGTGGCTTTTCATCCAACTATCCGAGGTACGCTTTACCTTGGCGCACGTGATGGTCGAAAGGTTTTGATTTCGCATAATTATGGTCGCCAATGGCTTGATAGAATCGATCTGCCGGGCAAGGTCACCCATATTATAATTGAATCAAATGACATGATATTTTCCAATACTAAAGTTTATGCAGCGACCAATATTGGCGTTGCCACCTCATACAATGGTGGGGTGGATTGGACGACGGTACTCATTGGCGAAGTCACCTCGTTCGCCGCCTATTTACCACACCCCGATTCCCATGAAATACCCCAGTTTTACGCGGGTGTATTTGACAGCGGGCTGCACGTCTCTTCCCATCCAGGCAGTCGCGATTGGACCCGTGTGCTAACCTTCCCGCCGACACGAGGGGCAGGCTTGCCGAGGCCAGCAGGTAGTCATTTCACCGTTTATGTTGATTTCGCCGCACGCGAGCCTAACCGGGTGTACGCACTGGTGGTTGGCATGCCATTCCCCCACAGAAGCCCAAATTACACTCAGCTTTTGGTTTCTTCCATCCGTGAGCCCGCATGGGACTGGGCGCCCCGTGGCGTTGTCAACGCAATGGGTGTCGATGTGTTTCTGGAAGGCGCGCAACTATTGGTTGTTCCCAACTTCACGACACTCCCGCAACCGGATATACTATTTTGCACAGGCCAAACCAACGTCATACGCTCAATTGATGCCGGGCTCACTTGGCAAGGTGCGGCAGCTGATACAGCAACTGCCATTGATAATTCTAATTTACATCATGCCGACATGCGCGCCTTCGCCCTGTTTCCGCCTAAAAACCAATATTACCCATTTCTACCCATCCCCACTCCCGAGCAGCCACCCCGCATTTACCTTGGCAGTGATGGCGGCCTGGCAAGTAGCATTCAATATACTAATCCACGTTTCACGCTGGCGACCTTCAATCTGGCCCAACAGACAAACACTTATGACGTTTATGACGCCTCCGGAATTGTATATGAATCCTTGAATAGTGGCTTGGCATCGGTAGCAGCGCACCAAAGCGCCCACCAAACTGACCCACGCGCCGGCGGGCCCTTTGCCATGGTCAGTTTTTTGACCATGCTCGATACCGGGTTAGCGCAGCGTAACGGCGCATTGGCTTGGCAACGCAATGCCGGTGCTGACGCAGGGCTGGTTTTTTTCGCGCCAGAAATGGGGCGTATTCGAGTTTGGTGCAATCTATACACTG
>CAMBDR010000129.1 GCA_945864765.1 Janthinobacterium lividum
AAGTACTCTATCCAGCTGAGCTACAGCCGCGTAAAACGGAAGTAATGCAAAACTAACACATCACAAACTTGTAAATGGTAAGGGGCTACAAGTATTACTCATAGCCCCTTTAAATTGGTGCGGCTGGCAGGAATCGAACCCACGACCCCTTGGTTCGTAGCCAAGTACTCTATCCAGCTGAGCTACAGCCGCAAAAAACAAATTTACAACACTGCAAGATTATAACAGCGTTTCTTAAAATCCAAATCAAATCTTAAGAACCTTTGCCATAAGCCAAAACTCTGGCGGAGACTGAGGGATTCGAACCCTCGATACAGTTGCCCGTATGCATCCTTAGCAGGGATGTGCCATCGACCACTCGGCCAAGTCTCCGAACTGTGTTGCTAGCGTTACGACTCGTTAGCAGCGAAAAACGAGATGATAGACTGCTTTTTGCGCTTCGTCAAGCAAACAACGTCGCGTTTTTACAAAAATTATTCTTTATCCAGTTCAAACGCTTTGTGCAAAGCGCGCACCGCCAATTCCATATATTTTTCATCAATCAAAACCGAAATTTTGATTTCAGAAGTGGAAATCATCAAGATGTTGATGCTTTCTTGTGCCAAGGTTTGAAACATCTTGGACGCCACACCAACATGGCTGCGCATACCCACGCCCACGACCGAGACCTTTGACACCTTGTTATCGCCAACCACGGTGATTGCACCAGTGACATCTTTGATATTACCCAGGGCCTTGACCGCTTTATCATATTCACCACGTGGCACGGTAAAGGTGAAATCGGTCTTACCTTCAACCGATTGATTTTGTATGATCATATCGACTTCGACATTGGCATCGGCCACCGGGCCTAAAATTTGATAGGCAATTCCCGGTTTGTCAGGCACGCCCAACACGGTGATTTTGGCTTCATCACGATTGAACGCAATACCCGAAATAACTGCTTGTTCCATATTTTCTCCATCTTCAAACGAAATCAGTGTACCGGAATTGGCTTCTTCAGCCAGATCCATCATGGGGTCGGTCAGGGAGGACAAAACCCGGGTCGGTACACGATAATTACCTGCAAATTCCACTGAGCGACTTTGCAAAACTTTGGAACCGAGCGAAGCGAGTTCCAGCATTTCTTCAAAGGTCACGGTTTTCAAGCGCCGCGCTTCCGACACCACACGCGGATCCGTGGTGTAAATGCCATCCACATCGGTGTAAATCAGGCATTCTGCCGCTTTTAAGGCTGCCGCCACCGCCACCGCCGAGGTATCCGAGCCGCCACGCCCCAGCGTGGAAATATTGCTATGCTCATCCACCCCTTGAAAGCCAGTGATGATCACGATTTTTCCGGCATCAAGGTCACGCCGCACTTTGGCGTCGTCAATTGATTGAATGCGCGCTTTGTTAAATGCCGAGTCAGTGCGAATGGCTACTTGCCAACCCGCATACGACACCGCTTGCTTACCAATGGCCAATAAAGCCATCGAGAGCAAACCCACCGAGACTTGTTCACCTGTGGAGGTAATCATATCCAGTTCGCGCGGATCGGGCTGTGCCATAATTTCTTTTGCCAAACCAATCAAGCGATTGGTTTCACCCGACATTGCAGAAGGGACCACCACGATTTGGTGGCCAGCGTCATGCCATTTGGCGACGCGTTTGGCGACATTCTTGATACGTTCAGTAGAACCCATCGAAGTGCCACCATATTTATGAACAATTAATGCCATAGAGTTTCGTTTCAAAAAATGAAAAAATTGGACGTACAATCTTTAACTTTACATTGCATGAAGAAATTTGACAAGCAAATTTTACGGCATAGCAGCAAATTATGCGCCATCGGCCTGCCAACACAAGCAAACTCGAGCGCCACCCTGCCCTGAATAATACCCAGAAATACCTAATCCAGCTACAAAAATCAATCTTTCTGCACTACCACTAGCATTAGCAAGATAAAGTAAAGGCAAGCGCAAACGTAACCATCCCGGCACATCCGCGCTTTGGAAGTGTTGTTTCAAGCTACGATTTGGCCTGTTTAATGCCAATTTAAAACGCTCACCGCCCTGTCGATAATCCAGTTGCAAAGTTTGATGGCGTAGCCAATCCGCATCCACACCAAACTCGTCGGCTACCGCCGCCCGAATTTGTAGTTTTCCACTAAAAGAGGCAAAATAGATCTCGGTTTCGCCCTGCCATTGAAATTGAATCGGTTCGAGCGCAGCTTGCCACTTCGCTGCCAGATAGATGTGATCCCGGTAGCGGTGAAATTGGGCATCCGCATAGTCGATACACACTTGGGCATCCTCGCGCGCGGCTTGCAATTGGGTGATGAGTTGATCCAACCAGGCGCTTGGCGGCATGCGTGCGCCGCGTTGCGCCAGCCAATAGCGCAGCAAATTTTGCACTCTATCCTGGTTTAATTCATGGAGCGCCAACATTTGCAGGGCATCATGCTGCACGCCCGTCCCGGCCCGCGCGCAATAGCGTTGCCAATCTTGCCCGGCCAATTGTTGCAATAGCCTTTGCGCGCTTTGCGCGTGCAAGGCGTTACGCGCCAGGCGTTGCTGAAAACCGGGGAACTCGCGCGCCAAGTGCGGCACAATCAATTCACGCAGGGCGCTACGGGTGTACTTGGGATCATAATTGGAGCCATCATCGACAAAGCGAATCGATTGTGCGGCCAGCCAATCACACAGCTGGGCGCGCGCCAGCGCCAATACCGGACGCGCCAGACAGACTTGATCGGTACCCAGCAAGGCCGGGGCGAGTTTAAACGGCTCCATACCACCCGCCAAACCAGTGCCGCGCAATAATTGCAGCAGCACGGTTTCAGCCTGATCATCCTGATGATGCGCAGTCAGCAAAAGCCGCACCTGATGCGCCAGACACATACGCCCCAGCGCAGCATAGCGCAACGTGCGCGCTTGCGCTTCAATGCTGGTGGTTTGCCCAAGCTGCACGCGCTCAAAATAAAATGGTACATTTAACGCGGCACAGGTTTGTTGGCAATGATCCAGCCAGTGGTCGGCATCCGGGCTGATGCCATGATGAATATGGAACGCAAAAAGCGACCAGCCATGCTGCCCGGCCCAGGCATGCGCCAAATACAGCAAGGCGGTGGAATCCCGACCGCCACTATAGGCCACCGCCATGGCCTGGGAATGGCGTTCAAGCCAGGATTGGCCAGGTAAAAGTTGCGGCAAAGCCGCCAGCACAGCTTGCATGCCAGCGGCCAAGCCCGTTAAGGCTTGCTTCACAACTTATTCTGATGAAGTCGTTTCCTTGAATTTACCGTAGCTCATCAATTTTTCATGACGCGCAGCCAGCAAATCTTTGGTTTTCATACCATGGAATTGGCGCAAGGTATCCGCCAGAGCACGCTTTAACAACACAACCATTTGTTTGGTATCACGATGCGCGCCGCCCAGGGGTTCATTAATGATTTTATCAATCAAGCCCATGGCTTTTAAGCGATGCGCAGTCAAGCCCAATGCTTCGGCCGCATCGGCGGCACGTTCTGACGTTTTCCATAAAATAGAGGCGCAACCTTCAGGTGAGATGACGGCATAGGTTGCATATTGCAACATTAGTACCGAATCACCCACGGCAATGGCCAAAGCCCCGCCCGAACCGCCCTCACCAATAATAGTGGCAATCAAGGGCACTTTTAATTCGGCCATCACGTATAAATTATGTCCAATCGCTTCGGATTGACAACGCTCTTCAGCATCAATGCCAGGGAAGGCACCGGGGGTATCAACAAAAGTAAAAATCGGAATACCGAATTTTTCCGCCAACTTCATCAGGCGCTGCGCCTTGCGATAGCCTTCTGGCCGCGACATGCCGAAATTACGCATCGCCCGTTCTTTGGTATCGCGCCCTTTTTGGTGCCCAATAATCATGCACGCCTGACCATTGAAACGCGCCAAACCGCCGACGATGGATTGGTCATCGGCAAAGTGGCGATCGCCATGGAGTTCGTGGAAGTCGGTAAAGATGCCATTCACATAATCCATCGTGTACGGACGTTGGGGATGGCGGGCGATCAGGGAAACTTGCCAAGGGGTAAGTTTGGCATAAATGTCTTTGGTTAATTGCTGGCTTTTCTTCGCCAAGCGATCTATTTCTTCGGAAATATCTACGGCTGAATCATCCTGGACAAAGCGTAATTCTTCGATTTTTGCATCCAACTCGGCAATAGGTTGCTCGAAATTGAGGAAAGTGGTTTTAATCATTGCAATTCCTTTATTATACAACAAGCAAAAACGCGCATACTGGCCCACCAAGCGCCATCTATTCGCCGCCATTATATGCAATGCGCCTGACGACGACAAGCATTTATTTCAAAACGACGACTTCCCGCCTATTACTTAGCAACTAATAAATAACGGGGGTCGCCTCCAAACTGCGCCACATATACCAGGTCGCGACCGTGCGCCAGGGTTGCCAATTGGCGGCCACTTCGCGCGCATCACTGCGCGAAACAGGCTCGCCGGAAAAATAACTCAGGCTAATGCCTTTAATTAAACCCACATCATCCATCGGCAAAACGTCGGGCCGACACAAATTAAAAATCAAAAACATTTCGGCGGTCCAACGTCCGATGCCGCGAATTTGCACCAATTCGCCAATGACCGCTTCATCATCCATTTCTGACCATTTTTCGGCATGCACCCGCTTGTCTTTGAAATGCTGTGCCAAATCCTGAATATACTCCGCTTTACGCTTGGATAACCCACTGCCGCGCATTTGTTCGATATCCAGTTGCAACACTTGCGCTGGCGTACATTTTGGGCAAAGTAATAAAAACCGCTGCCACACCGTTTCAGCCGCCTTCACTGAAATCTGTTGCCCCACCACCGAGCGCGCCAAAGTGGTGAAAGGGTCGCGCCGACTCACCAGATGCAAATCACCAAACTGTGGGATGAGTTTTTGCATGATGCGGTCGCGCTGCATCAATTCGCTTTTGGCCTGTTCCCAAAAATGGGGCACTTGCACCACAGGCGCGCCGGTTTTTCCTGCCATCACGTGCGACGCCATTCGGTGACACCTTGCGGTTTGTCTTCCAATACAATCCCGGCCGACAATAATTCAGTTCGGATTTGATCCGCCAAAGCGAATTGTTTGGCCAACTTGGCCGCACTGCGGGCGGCAATTTTAGCTTCGATATCCGCCTGGGCCAAACCATCGGCCAGCGGTGCCGCCTGTAAAAACTCAGTAGGCGGACGTTGCAACAGGCCCAGCACACCGGCCAAGGCTTTCAATTGCGTCGCCAGAACGCTGGATTTGTCGCGATTGACTTCATTGGCCAGACCAGTCAAGACCGTTAGCGCCAACGGGGTATTAAAATCATCATCCATCGCTTCGGCAAAACGCAGGGCATAGCTTTCTTGCCAATCCACCGCGCCCGCCCCCACTTCGGTGCCCGGTGCCACTTCGGTGCCAGGCACCACGTCCTTGAGCGTCATATACAGACGTGTCAGCGCGACCTTGGCTTCTTCCAAATGCATATCGGAATAATTTAAGGGACTACGGTAGTGTGAACGCAACATAAAAAAGCGGATCACTTCGGCATCGAAGCTTTTTAACACATCCCGTATCGTGAAAAAATTATTCAGGGATTTGGACATTTTGGTATTGTCCACTTCCAAAAAGCCATTATGCATCCAATAATTGGCCAGTGGCTTGCCATTGGCCCCTTCCGACTGGGCGATTTCATTTTCATGATGGGGAAATTGCAAATCCAGACCGCCACCATGAATATCAAATTGCTCGCCCAAAATGGCGCAGGCCATGGCCGAGCATTCAATATGCCAACCCGGGCGACCATCGCCCCACTTCGACGCCCATTTGGCCTCGACCGGCTCAGATGGCTTGGCCGCTTTCCACAACACAAAATCGAGCGGATCATTTTTGCCAGTATTGACTTCAACCCGTTCACCGGCGCGCAATTCATCGAGCGAGCGTCCGGATAACTTGCCATAACCGGGAAATTTACGCACGGCAAAATTCACATCGCCATCCGAAGCTTGATAGGCTAGCCCCTTGTCTTCCAGTTTTTCAATCAACGCCAGCATTTGCCCGACATACTGAGTGGCACGCGGTATTTGGCGCGCAGGCAAAATCCCCAGAGCCCGGGTGTCTTCATCCATATAAGCGGTAAACCTGGCGGTTAGCTCGCCGATGGTTTCACCGTTTTCGACCGCGCGCCGGATAATTTTATCTTCGATATCGGTAATGTTACGCACATAGTTAACATCATAGCCTGATGCCATCAACCAACGATAGGCAACATCAAACGCCATCATCATACGAGCATGGCCAACGTGGCAATAATCATAAATCGTCATTCCGCAGACATACATGCCGACTTTTCCAGCTTGCATAGGAACAAAAGTTTGCTTTTCACGCGCCAGCGTATTGTAGATTTTTAGATTGCTCATCGGAAATTAAAGTAGTTAATGTCAAATTTTTGGTCAGTTGTCAACAACAATGTGGAGACAAACCGCACAGTTAACAACAATTGACGTGTCTTGACCATGCAAGATTGCCAAAACTGCGCGCTTCTTTGATAGAATGACGAACTTCGCACCAGTATATCATTGATAAATCCCATGCTCTCTTCCATCGGTCGCCGTTTCAAGCAGCATCGCCTGCTTTCTTTATTGCCTGTCAGAGCAATTTTGCTCAGTGTGACACTATTTGCGCTGCCACATGTGGTGCAGGCGGATGATTTTGCTGATATCAGTAAATTTATTCGCGCAGGTCAATTTGCTGAAGCACTCAGCAAAGTTGACGCTGCCTTGGTGCAACGCCCGAAAGATGCGCAAATGCGCTTCTTAAAAGGTTTGATTCTAACCGAACAAAACAAAAGTGCCGAAGCCATTGTCATTTTCACCAAAATGACTGAAGACTTCCCTGATTTACCGGAACCGTATAATAATTTGGCCGTGCTGTATGCTGCGGGTGGTCAATACGAGAAGGCCCGCATGGCTCTGGAAGCGGCGATTCGCACCCATCCTGCCTATGCGACCGCTTATGAAAATTTGGGCGATGTGTATGCCAAATTGGCGGGCCAAGCCTATGACAAAGCCTTGCAAGCCGACAACTATACCAAATTAGCCACACAAGCTTATGATAAAGCCTTGCAGCTTGATGCCAATAATGCATCAACCAAGAAAAAGCTGGCAATGGTACGCACGATGACGAGTAACAAGCCCGTTGATACGCAAATTGCCACGCACGTTGCCAAAGCCACACCCGGCGCAAAACCAGCCACTGCTGCACCCGCACCGATACCAGTGGCCGCTACCCCTGCGCCCACACCGCTGCAAGTGGCCAAACTCGAACCCAAGCCTGAAATAAAGCCCACGGCCAAGCCAGAGCCCAAAGTTGAAGCCAAACCCGAAGCCAAGCCTGCCGCCAAAGCGGAACCCAAACCCGAGGTAAAACCCGAACCGAAGGCCGAACCCAAGCCTGAAGTCAAGGCCAAACCCGAACCAAAAACCGATTCCGACCAGGACGAAGCCTTGCGTACACTGAATGTGTGGGCCAAAGCCTGGAGTTCGAAAGATGTAAAAACCTATTTGAATAGCTACGCCAACGATTTCCAAACGCCAAAGGGCGAATCGCGCAAAGCATGGGCCGAAGAACGCCGCACCCGCATTGAAAGCAAAGGGCGCATCAATGTGGTGATCGAATCGGCGCAAGTGAATGTGGAAGGCAATACCGCAACCATTAAATTCCGCCAGTCCTATACGTCCGACAAATTATCGTCCAACAGCCGCAAAGTGATTGTGATGGTCAAGCAGGGTGGTAAGTGGCAAATCAAGCAGGAGCGCTCGGGAAGCTGATGTTGTATTTTGCTCCACTCTCCAAGCAGATGAATCGAATCTGTTGTGCATTGCGCATATTGTTAACTGCGCTGTTAACGCCGCTACTGATAGCGCTGCTGGCGGCATCTGGCGCGGCAGCCGTGCCGCCATCGCCACCGCCCCCCATGCCGCCAGTCGCGCTGAATGCGTCGGATCAAAAACCGGACCCCGATATGCTCTTGATCCATATTTATAAGGATCTGGCCAACGGACAATTGAAATCAGCACAGCAAAGGGCCGATAAGCTGGTTGAGCTGTACCCGACTTTCCGGCTGGGGCAATTGATACGAGGCGACTTGCTATTAATGCATGCTCGCCCGGTGACTGGCATGGGCACCGCCAGTTTGGCCCCCAAGGACAGGCTCAGCGACCTGCGCAACGAAGCCTTGGTGCGTTTAAAAGCCCTGCGTGATCGCCCCGACCCGGATTTGATTCCACGCGCCTTGTTGCAATTGCGCGATGATCAAAAATATGCGCTGGTAGTGGATACGGCGCAATCGCGCATTTATGTCTATCAGAATTTTAATGGCCGCATCAAGTTCATTACCGATTACTATATTTCACATGGTAAATTTGGCATTAATAAGCTGCGGGAAGGCGATCAAAAAACCCCGCTCGGCGTGTATTACATTACCAGCCGTCTGGCCAAGGCGCGCTTACCCGACTTTTACGGCGCGGGCGCACTGCCGATCAATTACCCCAACGAATGGGACAAAATCAATGGGCGTAGTGGCTCCGGGATTTGGTTGCATGGCACGCCAGCCAATAATTTTAGGCGTCCGCCGCTGGCCTCGGATGGTTGCGTGGTGCTCACCAACCCGGATTTGGAAAAACTCCTGAATTCGATTGAAATTGGCAAAACGCCGGTCATTATTAATGAAACCGTCGAATTCGTAAACCGCACCCGCTGGGAAGCC